>NZ_VFVC01000004.1:0-198707 GCF_006441575.1 Mesorhizobium sp. B2-4-12 | reverse complement strand
CCCTCGAGGGGGAGATGGCCGGCAGGCCAGAGGGGGTCGCCCGATGACGCGCGCCGTCGACCTTTCGGACATCCGAGCCGCCCGCGAACGTATCGCCGGCAAGATCGAACGAACGCCAACCGTGCTGTCCGAAGCTCTGTCGGAACGGTTGGGTATTCCCGTTCACCTCAAACTCGAACATCGCCAGATCACCGGCAGCTTCAAACTGCGTGGCGCTTCGAACGCAGTAGCCTCGCTGAGCGTGCAGGAGAAGGCACGTGGCGTGGTCGCGGCCTCCACCGGCAACCACGGCCGAGCGCTTGCCCATGCGGCGAAACTCGAGGGAACGCGCGCGGTGATCTGCATGTCGCGGCTGGTGCCTCAGAACAAGCTCGATGCCATCCGCCGGCTTGGCGCTGAAATCCGTATCGTCGGCAACAGCCAGGACGACGCGCAGCAGGAGGTCGAGCGGCTGGTGGCGGAGGAGGGCCTCGTCATGCTGCCGCCCTTCGACCATCCAGCCATCATTGCCGGCCAGGGTACCCTCGGACTGGAGATGATCGAGCAGGTTCCCGACGCCGCGCTGGTGCTGGTGCAACTGTCGGGCGGTGGGCTCGCCTCGGGCGTAGCGGCGGCGATCAAGGGCGTCAGCCCCGGGACCAGGGTCGTCGGCGTGTCGATGGCGCGGGGTGCTGCGATGAAGGCGAGCCTCGATGCCGGCCGGCCCGTGCTGGTCGAGGAGTTGCCGACGCTGGCGGACTCGCTCGGCGGCGGCATCGGCCTCGACAACCAACTGACCTTCGCCATGTGCCGCGACCTGCTCGACGATATCGTCCTGCTTTCCGAGGAGGAAATCGCCGCCGGCATCCGCCATGCCTATGAGCAGGAGCGCGAGATCGTCGAAGGCGCCGGCGCCGTCGGCATCGCGGCACTGCTCGCCGGTAAGGTCAGCGCGAGCGGACCGATGGTGGTTCTGCTTTCGGGGCGCAACATCGATATGGAACTGCACAAGAAGATCGTTTGCGGAGAGAAGCCCTCATTTGCGGAGCGCGCCGCATGAACCGGATGACAATCCTGACCGAAGCGGAACTGCGTAAGATCGTGACGCTCGATCTTGATGCCGTCGCCTGCGTCGAGAATGCTTTTCGCGCGCTAGCCACTTTGCCGGTGGCGATGCCGCCGATCCTGCGGCTCGACATCCCTGAACATCACGGCGAGGTCGATGTGAAGACCGCCTATGTGCCTGGCGTCGACGGCTTCGCCATCAAGATCAGTCCCGGATTCTTCGACAATCCGAAACTCGGCCTGCCCAGCGTCAACGGCATGATGGTGCTTTTGTCGGCAAAGACAGGTCTGGTCGAGGCGCTGCTGCTCGACAATGGCTATCTCACCGATATCCGCACCGCCGCCGCGGGCGCGGTCGCGGCCAAGCATCTATCGCGGCCGGATTCGTCCGTCGCCGCGATCTTCGGCGCCGGCGTGCAAGCCGGATTGCAGCTCGAAGCGCTCCGCCTCGTGCGGCCAATCACAGAGGCACGCATCTGGGCCCGCGATGCCGCCAAGGCTGAGCTGACTGCGGGCGCCCTGCGTGAGAAGCTCGGCATCGCCGTGCGCGCCGAACCCAGTGCCGCGGAGGCCGTAGTTGGGGCCGACATCATCGTCACCACGACGCCGTCGACCGAGCCTCTGATCAAGGCCGGCTTCATCTCTGCCGGCCAGCACATCACCGCCATGGGCTCGGACGCCGAACACAAGAACGAGATCGCCCCTGCGATCCTGCGCATGGCTGATCTCTACGTCGCCGACAGTGCTCGCCAGACACGGCGGCTGGGCGAACTGCATCATGCCATCGCCGCAGGAATCATGGCCGCCGAGGACGAGGTGGCCGAATTGGGCCAGATCATCGCTGGCGAGAGACACGGACGGCGCTCGGCCAGCGACATCACCATTGCCGATCTCACCGGCACCGGCGTGCAGGATACGGCGATTGCCACGCTCGCCCGCGACCGGGCGCTGGCCGCGAAATCCGGAACCATTTTTGAAAGCTGATGCCGGCCAAAGCGTGATCCGGAAAAGTGGGAACCGGCTTTCACGTGCAAAGAAGAACCAGACGACGAGCCG
This sequence comes from Mesorhizobium sp. B2-4-12, assembly GCF_006441575.1. Classification (NCBI taxonomy): domain Bacteria; kingdom Pseudomonadati; phylum Pseudomonadota; class Alphaproteobacteria; order Hyphomicrobiales; family Phyllobacteriaceae; genus Mesorhizobium; species Mesorhizobium sp. B2-4-12. The sequence continues at coordinate 196,607 of NZ_VFVC01000004.1, read as the reverse complement.
GATTCAGCGAAGTTGAACAGGCTCCAGCCCAACAAACGAGGACCCAAAAAAATGCAGCCAAACCTGAAATTTTCGCGCGGCGAATATGCGGATCGCCTCGCCAAGACGCGCAAAGCCATGGAAGCCAAGGGTGTCGATCTCCTGATCGTCAGCGATCCCTCCAACATGGCCTGGCTGACCGGTTACGACGGCTGGTCGTTCTACGTGCACCAGGCGGTCATCGTGCCGCCATCGGGCGAGCCGGTCTGGTACGGCCGTGGCCAGGACGCCAATGGCGCCAAGCGCACCGCCTATCTCGCGCATGACAACATCGTCGGCTATGCCGACCACTATGTGCAGTCGACCGAGCGCCACCCCATGGACTTCCTGTCCAGCGTGCTGACCGATCGCGGCTGGGGCAAGCTGACCATCGGCGTCGAGATGGACAATTACTGGTTCTCCGCCGCTGCGTTCGCCGCCTTGCAGAAGCATCTGCCCAACGCCCGCTTCGTCGATGCCACGGCCCTGGTCAACTGGCAGCGCGCGCTGAAGAGCCCGACCGAGATCGACTACATGCGCAAGGCCGCCCGCATCGTCGAGGCGATGCATCAGCGCATCGTCGACAGGATTGAAGTCGGCATGCGCAAATGTGATCTCGTCGCCGAGATCTACGATGCCGGCACGCGCGGCGTCGACGGCATCGGCGGCGACTATCCGGCGATAGTGCCGCTGCTGCCGTCGGGCGTCGATGCTTCGGCGCCGCATTTGACCTGGGATGACCAGCCGATGAAGTCGGGCGAGGGCACGTTCTTCGAGATTGCTGGCTGCTACAACAGGTACCACTGTCCGCTGTCGCGCACCGTCTTCCTCGGCAAGCCGACGCAGGAATTCCTCGATGCCGAGAAGGCGACGCTTGAAGGCATGGATGCGGGGTTGGCGGCGGCAAAACCCGGCAACACATGCGAGGACATCGCCAATGCCTTCTTCGCCGTCCTGAAGAAGTACGGCATCATCAAGGACAACCGCACCGGCTACTCGATCGGCCTGTCCTATCCGCCGGATTGGGGCGAGCGCACGATGAGCCTGCGCCCCGGCGACCGCACCGAACTCAAGCCCGGCATGACCTTCCATTTCATGACCGGCCTGTGGCTGGAGACGATGGGTCTTGAGATCACCGAATCCATCCTGATCACCGAAACGGGTGTGGAATGCCTGGCCAATGTGCCGCGCAAGCTGGTGGTGAAGAATTGAACCCGATGTCCAGCCTCCGTCCGTCGCCCATCGCGCCGACCGTCGACCTCGACCGTGACGGCATCCAGCATGGTTTCCTGCGCCTGCCCTACAGCCGCGACGATTCGGCCTGGGGCTCGGTGATGATCCCGATCTGCGTCATCCGCAACGGCAAGGGACCGGCGGCGCTGCTGACCGGTGGCAACCATGGCGACGAGTATGAGGGCCCGCTGGCGCTCTACGGACTCGCCCGCACACTCGACCCCAAGGACGTCTCCGGCACGGTGATCATCGTGCCGGCGATGAACTATCCGGCCTTTCGTGCCGGCACGCGCACGTCGCCGATCGACAAGGGCAACATGAACCGCAGCTTTCCCGGCCGGCCCGATGGCACGGTGACCGAGAAGATCGCCGACTATTTCCAACGCGAGTTGCTCCCCCGCGCCGACATCGTCTTCGATTTCCATTCCGGCGGCAGGACCTTGGATTTCGTGCCTTTCTGCGCCGCGCACACGCTGCCGGACAAGGTGCAGGAAGAAAAGGCCTTCGCCGCAGTCGAAGCCTTCTCGGCACCTTTCTCGATGCGCATGACCGAGATCGATGCGGTCGGCATGTACGACACCGCGGCCGAGGACATGGGCAAGGTCTTCGTCACCACCGAACTTGGCGGCGGGGGGACATCGCGTGCCGAAACCGTGCGCATCGCGCGGCGTGGCATCCTCAATGTGCTTCGCCATGCAGGCATTGTTGATGGCGCGGTGGAGAAGACCAGAACACAGTGGCTCGACATGCCCTCGGGCGATTGCTTCGCCTTCGCCGAGGACGACGGCATGATCGAAACCATGGTCGATCTCGGCGAAGCCGTCGAGGAAGGCGCGGTGCTGGCGCGCATCCATTCCGTTGGCCGCACCGGCATTGCCCCACAGGAAATCCGGGCAAAAATGTCTGGCTTGCTGGCGGCGCGGCATTTTCCCGGGCTGGTCAAAGCGGGTGACTGCGCCGCGGTGATGGCCGTGAAGGTAGGCTGAGCACGAGCGCCTGTGTGCTCGGCTCTGGCCCGAGCGGAGCGAGCCCGATGCGACCGGCTCGCAAATGGAGCATCGCGAACTGCTGGCCGCCTGCCGCGAGCGCGACGGCAGGAAAGCCGCGAGCGTTCTGCGGCAGTATCTGCGCGAAGGGAGCGAGACGCTCGTCAACGCGATAGAGGGCGGTGGCTTGTCGCGAAAACCCTAACCTCGACTGACAAATAGAGTGCCGATCGATACCGGCCACGTCGGGCGCGGTTGCGTCTATGCGAGTTCACTGCCACATATTGCAACGTCAATGCTCGACAAGAGGATCGCCATGTCTCCCGTCAGCCGCCTGCCGGTGCGCGCCCTTGCCCCGCGCCGCCATGACGAAATCCTGCGGCGGCTGAGCGCCCAAGGCTCCGTCAGTGTCGCCGAACTGGCCGGGTTCTTCGAGGTCTCGCGCGAAACCATCCGCCGCGATCTGAAGCTGCTTTCGGAGCAGGGCAGGCTCGGCATCGTGCATGGCGGTGCCGCCCGCTTCGAACCGAGCGAACCGGCGATGAGCCTGCGCAGCCAGGAAAATGCCCATGGCAAGGCGGCGATCGGCAGGGCCGCCGCCGGTCTGGTCAAGGATGGCATGGTGGTCTTTCTCGATTCCGGCACCACCACCTTGGCCGTCGCGCATGCCATGACCGAACTGCGCGATCTCACCATCTGCACGGCAAGCCTGAAGATAGCGCTGCATCTGTGCCATGTGCCGGGCATGCGCGTGCATATGCTGGGCGGCGAGATCGATCCGGGCGAGGAGGCGGCTTCCGGCATCGACACGCTTGATGCAATGGCCCGCTTTCGCGTCGACATCGCCTTTCTCGGTGGTGGTGCCCTGTCGCCGGAAGGCGACGTGACGGACTTCACCCGTGCCGGCGCCGAGCAGCGCGGCCGTATGATCGCGCTCGCCGGCAAGGCCTATTTCGTGCTCGACAGCAGCAAGTTCGGCAAGCTGACACCGCTCAGGATTCCGAATTTCGAACGGGCCGCCGGCGTGATCGTCGACGCCAATCCCGAACCAGCGCTTGCGGAAGCGCTTTCGCAAAAGGGGCCAGAACTCATCGTTGCTTGATGTGATAATTTGTGAGATTTTGAGTTGATATTTGGCATTGCTATGTTAGTATCCCGGCCATCCCTCCAATGGCGGAACGCTCATGGCAAATGAATTTCCCATCCACGCTCGCGTTGTCATCGTCGGCGGCGGCATCATTGGCTGCTCGGTCGCCTATCATCTGACAAAACTCGGCTGGACCGATGTTGTCCTGCTCGAGCAGGGACAACTCAGCGGCGGCACCACCTGGCATGCCGCCGGTCTTGTCGGTCAGTTGCGCAGCCACTCCAACATGACGAGCCTGATCAGATACTCCACCCAGCTTTACAGCGAACTGGAGGCTGAGACCGGTCTCGCCACCGGCTGGAAGAACTGCGGTTCGCTGTCGGTTGCGCGTACCGCGGATCGCATGACGGTGCTGAAGCGCACGGCAGCGTCGGCGCGTGCTCAGGGCGTGGAGATCAACGTCATCTCGCCCAGCGAGGCCGGCGATCTGTGGCCTGTCATGGCGATTGACGATCTGGTCGGTGCCGTCTGGCTGCCAGGCGACGGCAAGGCCAATCCGACTGATCTGACGCAGTCGCTGGCCAAGGGTGCGCGCAACCGCGGCGCGAAAATCCTCGAGCGGGTCAAGGTCTCAGGCATCAGCGTCAGGAACGGCATCGCCTGCGGTGTCGAAACTGACCACGGCAGCATCGCCGCCGAGATCGTCGTCAACTGCGCCGGCCAGTGGGCGCGCAAGGTCGGACTGATGTGCGGCGTCTCGGTACCGCTGCATTCGGCCGAGCACATGTATATCGTCACCGGCAGGATCGAGGGTGTGCATCCTGACCTGCCTGTCATGCGCGATCCCGACGGCTTCATCTATTTCAAGGAAGAGGTCGGCGGCCTGATCATGGGAGGCTTCGAGCCGCATGCCAAGCCCTGGGGCATGAACGGCATCCCCGAAAATTTCGAATTCGCGCTGCTGCCCGACGATTGGGACCAGTTCGAGATCCTGATGGAAAACGCGCTGGTCCGCGTGCCGCAGCTGGCGCATGCCGAGGTCAAGAAATTCTACAACGGTCCCGAAAGCTTCACGCCGGACAACAATTTCATCCTTGGCGAGGCGCCGGAACTGAAGAATTTCTATGTCGGCGCTGGATTCAATTCGATGGGCATCGCCAGCGCCGGCGGCGCCGGCAGGGCGCTGGCCGAATGGATCGTCAACAGTGCGCCCACCATGGATCTGTGGCCGGTCGATATCAGGCGCTTCGCTTCCTTCAACAACAACCCGCGCTGGCTGCATGACCGGGTCAAGGAGACACTCGGCCTGCACTACGCTATGCCATGGCCGAACCGTGAACTCGACACCGCGCGGCCCTTCCGACGCTCGCCGCTCTATGACCGGCTGACCGCCAGGGGCGCCTGCTTCGGCTCAAAGATGGGCTGGGAGCGCGCCAACTGGTTCGCTGCTCCAGGAGAGAAGGCCGAGAACGATTACGCCTTCGGCCGCCAGAATTGGCATGAGGCGGTCCGCCGCGAGATGAAGGCGACACGCGAGGCCGTCGCCATCTTCGACCAGACGTCTTTCGCAAAACTGCTTGTCCAGGGCCGCGACGCTTGCGCCGTGCTGAACCGGATCTGCGCCGGCAATGTCGATGTACCTATAGGTACGTCGGTCTACACGGGCTTGCTCAACGCGCGTGGCGGCTATGAAAGCGACCTCACCGTGATGCGGCTGGATGCGGAGAAGTTCCTCATCGTCACAGGATCCGCGCAAGCGGTCCACGACGCTGACTGGATCGTCAGGAACATTCCGGCCGACGCCCATGCGATCCTGACCGACGTCACCTCGGCCTATGCCGTGCTGGCCGTGATGGGACCACACTCGCGCGATCTTCTCGGCAAACTGTCCTCGGCCGATCTCTCCAACGCGAGCTTTCCCTTCGCCGCCATCCGCGAGATCGATATCGGCCATGCCACCGCCCATGCCAACCGCATGACCTATGTCGGTGAACTCGGCTGGGAATTGATCGTGCCGACAGAATTCGCCGTTGGCGTCTACGAGGCGCTGCATGAGGCAGGGGGTGAATTCGGCTTGGCTGACGCCGGCTACTACGCGCTCGATGCCTTGCGCATCGAAAAGGGTTTTCGCGCCTGGGGCAGGGAATTGACGCCGGATATCAACCCTTGGCAGGCCGGGCTTGGCTTTGCCGTCGCTATCGACAAGCCGGGCGGCTTCATCGGCCGCGACGCGCTGGTCGAGGCAAGGTCTGCGGCGGCACCGGCCAAGCGCATCGTGCTGTTCACGCTCGACGATGCCGAGCCGATGCTGTGGGGCGGTGAGCTGATCCTGCGTGACGGCAAGCCGGTCGGCGAGGTTCGCTCGGCGGCCTATGGCCACACGCTGGGCCGCTCGGTCGCGCTCGGGCTGGTCGAAAACGAAACCGGCGTCGACGCCCAATTCCTCAGCGGTGGCCGTTTCGAAATCGACCTCGCTGGCGTTCGCCATACGGCAACGGCGCACCTGCGCAGCCCCTACGATCCGAAATCAGAGCGGGTGAAGGCGGATAGGGTTGAGGTTCGCGCCGCCGCTTAATCCGCCGACATCGAGCGCGCCATGTCGAGAAAGGCGCGCACCAGCTTGCCGCCGCTGCGCTCGCGCAGGCAGATCAGCGCTTCGTCCATCAAGGTTTCGGGAGCGTCGATGGTGATCGGGACGAGCCGCGAATCCTGGCCGAATTCGGCCGCCGAGACAAAGCCGATGCCGGCGCCCGAGGCGACGATCTCGCGGACGGCCTCGCGGCCCTCGGCCTCGATCACCGGCCTCAGTTCGACCTTCGAGGCAGCAGCGAGGTCTTCGAGCTTCTGGCGGGTCTTCGAGCCGCGCTCGCGCATGACCAGCGATTCCTGCGCGAGCTGCTTGAGGGTCAGCGATTTCTTGCCGGACAGCGGGTGGTCGATGGAGGTGAAGGCGATGATCGGCGTCGAGTTGAGCTTCAGCACTTCGAAGTCTCGCCCGGCCGGCACCTCGCCCAGCACGCCGATGTCGGCATCATAGCTGTAGAGGCTGCTGATGACCGTCTCGGTGTTGCCGGCGCGCACCGACACCTGGACGCCGGGATAACGGGCCCGGAAGCTGCCGAGGATATGAAGCAGGTGATGTGCGGCGTCCGCGACGATGCGCAGCGTGCCGGAACGCAGCGCGCGCGATTCGGTGAGCAGTTCCAGTGCCTGCTGTTCGGTGTCGAACATGCGGTGGGTTATCTCGAGCAGCTTCTGGCCCGAATGGGTCAGCGTGACCTGCTTCTTGTTCCGATTGAACAGCAGGACATCATATTCTTCCTCGAGCTTGCGCACCTGGTCGGAAATGGCCGGCTGGGTCAGGAACAGCGCTTCGGCCGCTCGCGAAAAGCCGCCCGAGATCGCCACTTGATGAAAGGCCCGCAACTGGACGTAGCGCATCTTTTCCGCCGTTCGAGGTCAGGAAGAGTGGATATCTTACCATAAGCCAGATTAACTAAAAGATAGAAATGAACGATTTGACTTATGTTCGGTCAAACTTAGCCTGAGTAAAGGTCGACGTCTCTGCCGGCCACGGACATTCCGGAGGCGTAGCCATGCAATTTTCCCTCATCCTGCTGCATCTGGCGGGTGCCGTCATGCTGCTGCTCTGGGCCGTGCGCATGGTGCGCACCGGCGTCGAGCGGGCCTGCGGGCCTGCATTGCGCGATGCACTGAGACAGGCTCGCGGTGCGCGGATCAAATCGGCGGGGGTCGGCACCGTGCTTGCCGTCCTGCTGCAAAGTTCCACGGCCGTCGCCATGCTGGCAGCTGGCTTTGCCGCAAGCGGTATGGTTTCGGTTTCGGCCGGGCTGGCAATCCTGCTTGGCGCCGATCTTGGCTCCGCCTTGGTCGTGCAGGTGCTCTCGTTCGACTTGAGCTGGCTCGTACCCGCGCTGATCCTGATCGGCGGCGCGATGTTCCTGAAGTTCGAGGCGCGCGGCATCAAGCAAGGTGGGCGCATCCTGATGGGCATAGCGTTCGTTCTGTTGTCGCTGCACATGATCGGCGAGGCGACCGCGCCGATGCGCCAGAGCACGCTGCTGCCCTTGGTGATTTCCTATTTGCGCGCGGACTATTTCACGGCCTTTGCCGCCGCCGCCCTGTTCACGTGGCTGATCCATTCCAGCGTGGCGGCGATCCTGCTGTTCGTCACGCTCGCCGCGCAAGGCGTCTTGCCTGTCGAGGTCGGTCTGTTCTTCATCCTCGGCGCCAATTGCGGCGGTGCGCTGATCGCGGTGTGGCTGACGCGCGGCGAGCCCGTCGAGGCGCGCCGCATCCCCCTTGGCAATCTGATCTTCCGCGGCACGGCCGCGCTCGCCGCCCTGTTCGCCCTTCAGGAAATGGCGTTCCCGACACATCTTTTCGGTGCGACAGAAGGCCGGCAACTGGTCAACCTGCATCTCGCCTTCAATCTGGCTCTGGTCATCTGCTGCCTGCCCTTCGCTGGCCTGGTGGAAAGGCTGGTGACCTTGCTGGTCGCCGACAAGCCGCCGGCAAAGGACAGTACTGATCTGATGTCGCGTCGCGCCAGCGCGCTCGATCGCAGCGTCATGCGGACACCCCGTCTTGCGCTGGCCAGCGCGACCCGCGAGTTGCTGCGCATGGGTGAAGTCGTCGAGGTGATGCTGGGTCCGGTGATGGATTTCTTCGACGCCGGCACTGCCGATCAGATCCGTCAGGCGCGCAAGCTCGATGACGAGGTCAACCGCGCCCACACCGACATCAAGCTCTACATTGCCGAGGTCAACCGCGGCAGCATGACCGCGGCCGAGGCCCGCCGCGGCATCGAACTCACCGATTTCGCCATCAATCTCGAACGGGCCGGCGATATCGTCGCCAAGAACCTGCTCGTGCTTGCCGGGGAATTGCGGGACAAGAATCTGCGCTTTTCACGCGACGGCTGGGGCGAACTGGGCGGGCTTCACAGCCGTGTCATGGCCAACATGCAGCTTGCGCTCAACGTGTTGGTATCGGGCGACCTCGATTCGGCGCGGCAACTCGTGGTCGAGAAGGAGCGTATGCGCAAGCTGGAACGCATGAGCCATGATCGTCACCTCAAGCGCCTGCAATCGGGAATGCCGCAGAGCATCGACACCAGCGACATTCATCTGGAGGCGGTCAGGGCGCTGAAGGAAATCAACTCGCTGATGGCGTCGGTCGCCTATCCCCTGCTGACGCAAAGCGGCGATCTGCTTGAAAGCCGGCTGGCCACGGGCGCCGCGGACGCAATGGCGCCCGTGCCGGCCTGACAGAGATGGCAATTCTACCATCGTGGAAATCGATACTTCGATACAAAATAACGATTTTACAAATATGTCATTCCGGCCGAGAGTAAGGCCGCATCAAAAAGCAGCGACCTGTCGGAGGACACCCATGCTCGCCGAGACGAAATTTGCCGCGGAGCCGCTGGCCATGCCGGCGCTGGGCGAGCCCTATCTCTTGACCCCGGGCCCGCTCACCACGGCCTATTCGGTCAAGCAGGCCATGCTGCGCGACTGGGGATCGTGGGACGGCGACTTCCGCGCCATGACATCAGACATGCGCCGCCGCCTGCTGGCGCTGACCGGTGACGCGAAAGGCGAATTCGATTGCGTGCCGATGCAGGGCAGCGGCTCCTTCTGCGTCGAGGCGATGCTGGGCTCGTTCGTGCCGAAAGATGGCAAGGTTCTGGTGCTGGCCAACGGCGCCTACGGCCTGCGCGCCGCGCAGACCATGCAGTATCTCGGTCGTGCCTATACGCTGATCGACAAGGGCGACTATCTGCCGCCGCGCGGCGACGAGGTAGCGGCAGCCCTTGAAGCCGACCCCGCCATCACGCATGTCATCGCCATCCATTGCGAAACCAGCTCGGGCATCCTCAATCCGGTCGCCGAGATTGCCGAGGCCGTCCAAGCCAAGGGCCGCAAGCTGCTGGTCGATTCCATGAGCGCCTTCGGCGCGGTCGCGCTCGACGTCAACGAGATCCGCTACGAGGCGATGGTTTCCTCCGCCAACAAATGCATCGAGGGTGTGCCAGGCTTCGGCTTCATCATCGCCCGCAAAAGCGAACTCGAGGCCGCCAAGGGCCGCAGCCACTCGCTGTCGCTCGACGTCCACGCGCAATGGGCGCATATGAACAAGACCGGCCAATGGCGCTACACGCCGCCGACGCATGTCGTTGCCGCCTTCCTCGAGGCGCTCCGCCAGCACGAAGCCGAAGGCGGCGTCGTTGGCCGTGGCGCCCGCTACACCAGGAACCGCGACGTCATGGTGGCCGGCATGCGCGAACTCGGTTTCGAGACCTTGCTGAAAGACCGTTGGCTGTCGCCGATCATTGTCACCTTCTTCAATCCGGCCCATGCCAACTTCGCCTTTGATCGCTTCTACGAGCTGATGAAGGACAAGGGCTTCATCATCTATCCGGGTAAGCTGACGGTCGTGGATTCCTTCCGCGTCGGCTGCATCGGCCAGATGGACGAACATGTCATGCGCCGCGTCGTCGAGGCAGCGGCGGAGTCACTGAAGGAAATGGGCGTCGACACCGCCGCTCCACCCGCCGCGGCAATCGCCGAGCGTGCCAAACTCGCCGCCTGAAGCGGCAGGATTTCAAGGGATTTTCGATGAACCAGATGTCTCCCGTTAACGTCGCCGTCAACGGCCGCACCTACGCCTGGCCGCGCGTGCCCGCCATCGCCATTTGTCTCGATGGCTGCGAGCCGGCCTATCTCGACGAGGCTATTCATGCCGGGCTGATGCCGGCTTTGGTCAGGATCAAGCAGAAGGGCACGGTGCTCATGGCGCACTCGGTCATCCCGAGCTTCACCAACCCCAACAATCTCTCGATCGCCACCGGCCGGCCGCCGTCGGTGCATGGCATCTGCGGCAACTATCTCTACGAGCGTGAGACCGGCAAGGAAGTGATGATGAACGACCCGCGCTTCCTGCGCGCGCCGACCATCTTCCAGGCCTTCTACGACGCCGGCGCCAAGGTTGCCGTGGTGACCGCCAAGGACAAATTGCGCGCGCTGCTCGGCAAGGGGCTGGCTTTCGACGAAGGCCGTGCGCTGTGCTTCTCGGCGGAAAAGTCCGACACCACCACCAAGGCCGAGCACGGCATCGACAACGCCTCGAAGCACTTCGGCCTCCCGGTGCCGGAAGTCTATTCAACTGAGCTGTCGGAATTCGTCTTCGCCGCAGGCGTCCAACTGCTGAAGGAATTCCGCCCTGACATCATGTACCTGACCACCACCGACTACGTGCAGCACAAATATGCGCCCGGCGTGCCACAGGCCAACGCCTTCTACGAGATGTTCGACAAGTACCTGACCGAACTCGATGCGCTGGGCGCGGCGATCGTCGTCACCGCCGACCATGGCATGAAGCCCAAGCACAAGGCGGACGGCTCGCCCGACGTCGTCTATGTCCAGGACCTGCTCGACGAATGGCTGGGAAAGGACGCCGCCCGCGTGATCCTGCCGATCACTGATCCCTATGTCGTGCACCACGGCGCGCTCGGCTCCTTCGCCACCGCCTATCTGCCTGATGGCGCGGACCAGGCCGACATCATGGCGCGTCTGGCCAAGGTCGACGGCATCATGCTGGTCGTCGACAGCCCGACGGCCTGCGAACGTTTCGAACTGCCGGCCGACCGCATCGGCGACATCGTGCTGATCTCGACCGAGAACAAGACCATTGGCACCAGCGAACACCGGCATGATCTCGCGGCCCTCAACGAACCGCTGCGCTCGCATGGCGGGCTGACCGAGCAGGAAGTGCCGTTCATCGTCAACCGCGTGCTGCCGGACCTGCCGAATGAGCCAACCTTGCGCAATTTCGACGCCTTCTACTACGCTACCATGGCAGCGGCTTTGGCGTGACGGGTGAGTTGGGCGCCGGTTGGGTGTGTCGCCATCCATGATGGCACTGGTCGACCCCCACTCCGGCCTCCGGGCCACCTCTCCCCCGATCGACGGGGGAGAGGAAGGGCGCGCGGGCTCGTCAGCCTTGGCTCCCTTCCTCTCCCTCCGGAGGGGGGAGAGGCGGCGCCGCGAAGCGGCGACGGAGTGGGGGAAGCCGTTGCAGAGACGCGATGGCCTAGCCGATAAAGATCAATGTAGCTCACTGAGCACCAGGAACACTCACATGACCAAACTTGACCCTGCCATCAAAGTTCGCCACGAGCCGATGCGCATTGCCGGCAAGAAGGTCGATGCCGACAGCGTCGTCGAGGTGCGCTATCCCTGGAACGACACTGTCATCGGCACTGTGCCGGCCGGTGGCGCCGAACACGCCCGCCAGGCCTTCGAAATCGCGGCTGGCTACAAATCGAAACTGACGCGTTACGAGCGCCAGCAGATCCTGTTCCGTACCGCCGAAGCGCTGGCATCGCGCAAGGAGGAAATCTCCGATCTCATCACGCTGGAACTCGGCATCTCCAAGACCGACTCGCTCTATGAAGTCGGCCGCGCCTATGACGTGTTCACGCTGTCGGCGCAGATGTGCATCCAGGACGACGGCCAGATCTTCTCCTGCGATCTCACACCGCATGGCAAGGCACGCAAGATATTCACGACGCGTGAGCCGCTGAAGGCGATCTCGGCGATCACGCCGTTCAACCATCCGCTCAACATGGTCTCGCACAAGGTGGCACCGGCGATCGCCACCAACAATTGCGTGGTGGTGAAACCGACCGAACTGACGCCGATGACGGCGCTGCTGCTCGCCGACATCCTCTACGAAGCCGGCCTGCCGCCGGAAATGCTCTCGGTGGTGACCGGCTGGCCGGCCGACATCGGCAACGAAATGATCACCAACGAGAACATCGACCTGATCACATTTACTGGCGGTGTGCCGGTCGGCAAGATGATCGCCCGCACCGCCGGCTACAAGCGCCAGGTGCTGGAACTCGGCGGCAACGATCCCCTGATCATCCTCAACGATCTCTCCGACGACGATCTGGCCAAGGCCGCCGATCTCGCCGTCGCGGGTGCAACCAAGAACTCCGGCCAGCGCTGCACGGCGGTCAAGCGCATCCTCGTCCAGGAAAGCGTCGCTGACCGTTTCGTGCCGATGGTGCTGGAGCGAGCGAAGAAGATCCGCTTCGGCGATCCGATGGATCGCGCGACCGATCTCGGCACCGTTGTGCACGAGAAGGCGGCGGCTTTGTTCGAAGCCCGCGTTCACATGGCCGCCGAGCAGGGCGCGGAAATCCTCTACAACCCCGGCCGCCAGGGTGCGCTGCTGCCGCCGATCGTCGTCGATCGTGTGCCGCACACATCCGAACTGGTGATGGAAGAGACCTTCGGGCCGATCATCCCCATCGTGCGCGCGCCGGACGATGACGAGGCGCTGATCGCGTTGTCCAACTCAACCGCCTTCGGCCTGTCGTCGGGCGTCTGCACCAATTCCTTTCCCCGCATGCAGAGGTACATCGCCGGCCTGCAGGTCGGCACGGTCAACATCTGGGAAGTGCCGGGTTACCGCATCGAGATGTCGCCATTTGGCGGTATCAAGGATTCGGGCAATGGCTACAAGGAAGGCGTCATCGAGGCGATGAAGAGCTATACCAATGTAAAGACGTTTTCGCTGCCCTGGTCCTGACCGGACCACACTGGCTGGCAGGACAAATCGAGGGGGCGTTTCGCGCTCCCTCATTCGCGTTTCGGAGAGGGTTATGGCCCCAATATCTGAGCTTGTGCATACCGAGGGCGATTCCAACACCACGGCGGCGCGCGGCCGCTGGGACGCCGGCCAGGATGATCCGCGTATCCGCGGCCTGCTCGACCGCGACGCGGCCGCTTTCATGCACCAGAGCCTGTCCAGTCCCTGCCTGTCGACGATCGCCAAGGCGGAAGGCATCTGGATCGAGGACATCGCCGGCCGGCGCTTGATGGATTTCCACGGCAACAGCGTGCATCACCTTGGTTACGGCCATCCCAGGCTGGTGGCGGCAATCAAGAAGCAGCTCGACGAGCTCTGCTTTGCGCCGCGCCGCTTCACTTGCGAGCCCGCGGTCGAACTGGCCGAGAAATTGGCGGCACTTGCACCCGGCGACCTCGGCAAGGTGCTGTTCACCACGGGCGGCTCGGATGCAATCGAGGTGGCGCTGAAGATCGCACGAGCCGCGACTGGCCGCTTCAAGACGGTGTCGTTCTGGGACGCCTTCCATGGCGCTGGCTTCGGCGCCGCCAGCGTCGGCGGCGAGGCGACCTTCCGTTCCCATATCGCCGGCCCGATGATGACCGGCACCGAGCATGTCGCGCCCTGGGACGGCTATCGCTGCCCCTACGGCCACGATTCACTGGAAGCATCCGGGCTCGCTTGCGCCAACATGATCGCCTACGTGCTCGGCCGCGAGCAGGACGTGGCGGCGGTCGTCGCCGAGCCGATGCGGGCGACGCCAAACCCGCCGCCGCCTGGTTTCTGGAAGCGGGTGCGCGAGGCCTGCGACCGGCACGGCACGCTGCTGATCTTCGACGAGATCCCGACCGGGCTCGGCAAGACGGGAAAATTCTTCGCCCACGACCATGATGGCGTGACGCCCGACATCGTCGTTCTCGGCAAATCGCTCGGCGGCGGCATCTTGCCGATCGCCGCCGTCATTGCCCGCCGCGACCTCGATGTCACGGGCGGCTTTGCCATTGGCCACTATACCCACGAGAAGAACCCGGTGACGACGCGCGCCGCGCTGACGACAATCGACATTATCCTGGAAGAAGGGCTAGTCGAGCGCTCGGCCGAACTCGGTCGGCACATGCTCGGACGCATGCAGGATCTGATGGCGCGCTCGCCTCATGTCGGCGACGTCAGGGGCAGGGGGCTGATGGGCGGCGTCGAACTCGTCCAGGACCGAGCCACGCGCCAGCCGGCACGTGAACTTGCGGAACGCGTCTTCTACACGTGCCTGGAGCAAGGGCTGAGCTTCAAAATCAGCCAGGGCAATGTGCTGACGCTCTCGCCGCCGCTGGTCATCTCGAAAGCCGATCTCGATCGCGCGCTGGATGTCGTCGAGGCCGCGGTGCTGGCGGCCTGACCATGAAGGCCGTGCGCACCGACCAGGAACTCGAATGCCCCGGCATCGATGCCGGCTTGCGGGGGAGGGGCGTCGAACTGGTGACGCTGCCCGAAGGCATTCCCGAAGCCGATCTCATCAGCGCGGTCGCCGACGCCGACCTTCTGCTCATGTGCTACACACCGATAACCGCTGCGGTAATCGAGGCAGCTCCTAGATTGAAGGGCATCGTCAAATATGGCGTCGGCATCGATGCCATCGACGTCCCTGCCGCGATGCGGAGCGGCATCCCGGTCGTCAATGTGCCCGAATATGCCGAGGAAACCGTCGCCGAAGGCGCCTTCGCGCTGATGATCGCGCTTGCCAAGCGGCTGCCGGCCATTACGGCGGCGGTGTCGCGCGATGGCTGGGTCTGGCCCGGGCAGCGTTGGCTTGGGCGCGATATTTCCGGCGCCACGCTGGGCCTGGTCGGCTGCGGCAAGATCGGCCGCAGCATGGCGCGCATGGCCGGGCAAGGGTTTCACGCACGGGTTCTTGGTTTCGATCCCGGTGTCGATGCAGCGACGATGCACGCTGCCGGCATCGAGAAGGCCGACGATCTCCACACCATGCTACAGGCCTGCGACTTCGTTTCCATCCATTGTGTGCTGAACGACAAGACACGTGGCCTGATCGGCAAGGCCGAACTCGCTTGCATGAAACCTTCCGCCGTCATCGTCAACGTTTCTCGCGGCGCGCTGATCGATGAGGCGGCACTCGTCGAGGCGATCCTCGCCGGGCGCATAGCCGGCTCCGGGCTCGACGTCTATTCGGTCGAGCCTCTGGCGAAGTCCGGCCATCCGATGAGCGCATTGTTCGGTCGCGACAATGTGATCCTCTTTCCGCATCTCACATTTTTCACGGCGGAAGCGATGCGCCGGCTTGAACAGGATACGCTCGCCCGCTGCTTCGAAATCCTCGACGGGCGTCCGGTGACCATCCGCTCGTTCGATCCTCGTCTGCGGGCGCAGACGGCAGGCGTTTTATTCTCCTGATTTCCATCACCTTTTAACTTTCAGGACCCCTGCCTCGGGCCGGTTCCGCGACCCTGAAATGCGTCCACGACATGGATGCGACAGTTCTATGACAAATATCAGAGGAAGTTTGCCTGTCATAAAATAAATAGATTTTACTTATCGATCACCAATCCTCAGAGTTGTCACAACGACGACATCCAATCGGCTCAACGTCCGTCAGAGGCCGAGCCGATTGGTCCTAGTGCATCGCAGAATGTGCCTTCAATCATAAAGGGGAACTGGTCATGAAATCACGAAACGCAACCATGGTCGCGGCCTTTGCCGCATTGCTCGCGTCGGCCGCTCTCGTCGGACCGGCACTCGCCGACGGCGTCGTCACCATCTATTCCGCCGATGGCCTGCATGACGGCAACGGCAGCTGGTACGAGACCGAATTCGCCGCCTTCACCAAGGCCACCGGCATCACCGTGCAGTATATCGAGGCAGGTTCGGGCGGCGTCGTCGAGCGCGTCGCCAAGGAGAAGTCGAACCCGCAGGCCGACGTTCTGGTGACCTTGCCCCCCTTCATCCAGCGCGCGGCCGCAGACGGCCTGCTGCAGGATTACAAGCCTGAGGCCGCATCCCAGATCGACGGCGGCACCGACAAGTACCGGCCGCTGGTCAACAACTACATGAACTTCATCTACAACAGCGCCGTGCTGTCGGAAGCGCCGAAGAGCTACAACGACCTGCTCGATCCGAAGTTCAAGGGCAAGATCCAGTATTCGACTCCTGGCCAGGCCGGCGACGGCACCGCCGTCATGCTGCAGATCATTCACGCCTTCGGCGGCGAGGATGCGGGCTTCGCCTTCATGAAGAAACTGCAGGACAACAATGTCGGCCCGTCCGCCTCGACCGGCAAGCTGACCGCACTGGTCAACAAGGGTGAATTGCATGTCGCCAATGGCGATTTGCAGATGAACATGTCGCAGATGGCCGACAATCCCAACATCAAGGTGTTCTGGCCCGCTGGTCCGGACGGCACTCGCTCCACCTTCGCGCTGCCCTATGAAATCGGCCTGGTCACCGGTGCGCCGAACGCCGACAACGGCAAGAAGCTGATCGACTTCCTGCTATCCAAGGAAGCCCAGTCCACCGTAAGCTCGATTGCCATCGGTATGCCCGCCCGCAAGGACGTGAAGCCGTCCGACGCCAATTTCGCCAAGTTGCAGGAGGCGATGAAGGGCCTGACCATCTGGTCGCCGAACTGGGATGACGCGCTGGCCAAGCTTCCCGACTACGTCAAGAAGTGGAACGAAGCGACCGGAAGTTGATCCCCAAGGGAACCAGTCGGGAGAACAACGCCATGTCGGCCGTCGCCTTCACGGGTACCAGTGTCATGGATATCGACGCCGCGAAGGTTCGCGGCGCCGGTTCCAACGTCCACTTCGACAGGGTCAGCGTCGCTTATGGCGCGCATGTCGTGCTGCATCCGCTGACCCTGGACATCGCACCGGGCGAGATCCTGGCAATGATCGGCCCTTCCGGCTCAGGCAAGACAACTGCCTTGCGGGCCGTGGCCGGTTTCGTGCGGCCTGCAAGCGGCCGCATCCGCATCGGCGCCACCGACGTCACCGATCTGCCGCCTTATCAGCGTGGTCTCGGCATGGTGGTTCAGAATTACGCGCTCTTTCCGCATATGCGGGTCGAGGACAACGTTGCCTTCGGCCTCAGGGCACAAGGTGCCGACAAGGCGCTGATCGCCGAACGGGTCGAGAATGCACTCGGCACGGTAGGCATGTCTGCCTTTGCCAGGCGCTATCCGCGCGAGCTTTCGGGCGGCCAGCAGCAGCGTGTCGCGATTGCACGGGCCCTGGCGGTGCGACCGCGCGTGCTCCTGCTCGACGAACCGCTCTCGGCGCTCGACGCGCAGATCCGCCGCAACATGGTCGAGGAGATCGCCCGCCTACACCGCAGCCTGCCGGGCCTGACGATCCTCTACGTCACCCATGACCAGACCGAGGCGCTGACCCTTGCCGACAAGATCGCCATCATGCGCGACGGCAGGGTCTGTTCGCACGGACCGACGACGGAACTCTACCGTCGTCCGCCAAACCGTTTTACCGCCGAATTCCTCGGCCGCGCCAACCTTCTGCCGGTGACCGTTGCCGAGCCTGTCGGGCCGAAGGGTTTTGCCACGGCAAGGCACGGCGATGCGCTGCTCACCGGCGCCGGTCGTGACGAGAAGGCCGGCGACAAGAGCCTGCTCTGCATCAGACCGCAGCATCTCAGCCTGACGGCCGACAGCGAGCACACCAATCGCATCGTCGGCACACTCAGGGAAGTGCACTGGCAGGGCGAACTGACCCATCTCGTGCTCGATGTCGAGGGCACGCCGGTGCGCGTCTCGGCAACGAAACTGCCCATGGCGTTGCCGGAGCCCGGCGCAAGGGTGCCGCTGTTCTTCGCACCTGCCGACACGTCGCTGCTTCCGGAAGACGCCGGTGTCTGAGGCTGTCGCCCTCCGCGCGCCGGCGATCAGGAGAGAACCCGGCAAATTCTGGATCGTGCCGCCGGCGGCGCTGCTGGCGCTGCTGTTCTTCTATCCGCTGGCGCTGATTGCCCGGCAGGCCTTCCTTGACGACAGCGGTGTCGCCAACGTCGCCGAGATCGTCCGTGTCCTGCATTCGCGCTTCTTCCTCAACGCGCTGATCAACACGGTGACGATCTCGGTCGCCGCTACGGCCGGATGCCTGATCGTCGGGCTCGTGCTGGCATTGATCCTGGCCTTCGTGCCGTTTCCCGGCAGCGGCTTCATCGCCCGACTGATCGACACTTTCATCGCATTGCCAACCTTCCTGGTGACGCTGGCCTTCACCTTTCTTTACGGCTCCGCCGGCATGCTCAATTCGGGGCTGATGGAGGTCTTCTCGCTGCCGCTGCCGCCGGTCGATTTCCTTTATTCGACCTGGGGCGTGGTGCTGGCCGAAGTCACCGTCTACACGCCCTTCATCCTGCGGCCGCTGCTCGCCGCCTTCTCCCTGGTCGACCGCGGCCAGATCGAAGCGGCAAGCGTGCTTGGGGCGAGACCTTTCCGCATCGTGCGCCAGGTCATCCTGCCGGCCGCGGTGCCCGCGTTCATCGCCGGCGGCAGCCTCTGCCTGCTGTTGACCGTCAACGAATTCGGCATCGTGTTGTTCATTGGCGCCAAGGGCGTCATCACGCTGCCGCTGCTGATCTACGGCAAGGCGATCCAGGAATCGGCCTATCAGGTCGCCTGCATCATCGCCGTGATCAACATTGCGCTGTCGCTCGGTCTTTTCGGCCTCTACCGCTTCGCCGCCGGCCGGTTGGGGGTCTAGCCATGCTGGTCTGGTCGCGCTCCGGTCGCGCTGTTCTATGGGTGCTCTTCGCGCTGATCTTCGGTGTGCTGTTCCTGGCGCCGCTGGCGGTCATCCTCTTGTCCAGCCTTGCCGACCAGTGGAATGGCGTGCTGCCCAATGGCTTGACGACGGAGCACTACGCCGACGTCGTCAAGGGCGCGGCCTGGAATTCGGTCAAGGCGAGCCTCATCACCGGCTTCCTGGCCAGCGCCTTGGCGCTGGTCAGCGGCACCTGGGCGGCCCTTTCGCTTCGCCTTCAGGGCGATGCCTTGAAGCGGCCGCTTGGCCTGTTGTTCTTTATCCCCAGCGCGGTGCCTTCGGTATCCGTCGGGCTTGGCCTGCTGGTTGCGTTCAGCCATCCGCCGCTTCTGCTCAACGGCACGGTGGCGATCGTGATGATCGCGCATTTCGTGCTGATCTCGGCTTTCACTTTCGGCAACGTCTCGGCCGGTTTGGCACGGCTTTCGCCCGATTTCGAACAGGTGGCGTCAAGCCTCGGCGCGCGGCCCGCATACCGGCTCTGGCATGTCACGCTGCCCTTGCTGGCCCCCTATCTGGTCGCCGCTTTCGGCCTGAGCTTCGCGCTGTCGATGGGTGAACTCGGCGCCACCGTCATGGTCTATCCGCCGGGCTGGGTGACGCTGCCGGTGTCGATCTTCAGCCTCACCGATCGTGGCGATATATTTGCAGGTGCGGCCCTGACGATGATCCTGGTGGTGGCGACCTTGGTGCTGCTGCTTGGGCTCGAGCGCATCACCGCGCGCGCCACTGGCTCGTAAATTCCGAGGCTCAGGCCGGCTTGCGCTCGACGATGTAAATGTGGTCGGCCGCCAGCACCACTTCGCCGCGCTGATTGATCACTTCGCAGCGCTCGATCACCCGGCCTGAATCCGGGCGCTTGGGGTCGTCCTGCTTGGCCGCGATCGTGGTGCGCGTGCGGATCGTGTCGCCGATGAACACCGGCTTGATGAAACGCAGCCGGTCGTAGCCATAGGAAAAGGCGACGGGGTTGACGACACCAGCCGTCAGCCCGATACCGACCGAAAACACCAGCGTGCCATGCGCGATGCGCTGGCCGAACGGCGTCGTCTTCATGTACTCGGCATCCATGTGATGCGGGAAGAAATCGCCGGTGTGGCCGGCGTGGACGACGAAGTCAGTCTCGGTGATGGTGCGGCCGGTGCTGAGGCGCGTAGAGCCGATCTCGTAGTCCTCGAAATAAGTGATCTGTTCCATATCCTGCTTTACGGCCTTTCCGCGATTGGCGTCGCTGGCGCCGCGCTTGATCTATAGGCGGCTTCCACCAGCGCCATGGTGTTCCAGGCGTCTTCGACCGAACTGACCAGCGTGTCATCTTCACCAGATGCAAAGCGCTGCACATTGGCCATACGCCCGACGAAGGCGTCGGGAAACCACTCGCCGGCCAGTGGCACCGCGACCCAGTCCGTGCCGCCCTTCGGATAGATATCGAGAATATCCGGCTCGCCGGTGGGATAATCGAGGTTAAGGCCGAGCTTCAGATAGGCTGCACCTTCGGTGCCGCAGATGCGGAACTCACAGGCCTGATGCCGCCGGCCGAATTTGTGGTCGTGGTTGATCGACAGCGCGCAGCGCACCGTGTCGCCATAGTCGAGAATGGCGCTGGTCCGCGTCTGCGCCACTCCATGGTTGGGATGGCCGAGTGTCTTGGCGTGCACTCCCTTGGGGTCGCCGAGCAATTGCCGGATCAGGTCGAGATAGTGGATCGAGTGCATGGCGATCTCGACGCGCGGCGCCTTGAGCAGGAATTCCCACAGCTGCCAGGGTGTCGCCAGCGCCAGCCAGGCGTCGAAGTCGACGACCCCGCCGAGCCAGCCCTTGGCGATGGCATCCTTGAGCGCCAGCATCATCGGCGCGAAGCGCAGCTGGAAATTGACCGCCGCCTTGAGTTCCTTGGCGCGGCAGATTTCGAGGATTTCGGTTGCCTCGCCGAGATAGTTGCCCATCGGCTTCTGGATCAGCGCCACCGCCCTGTCGGGCAGAGCCTTCAGGATCTCGGCGTGCCGTCCCGGCGGCGTCGCCAGATCGAAGATTGCGTCCTTGACGGCTGCGGCTTCGTCCACCGAGCGGAACGCCGTCACCCCCCATGTCTCGGCCAGGGTTTGCGCCTTGGCCTGGTCCGGATCGTAAACTCCAGCGATCGGGAATCCGGCCTTCCTGTAGGCCGGGAAATGTGCGTCGCCGACGATCGACCCCGCGCCGAAGGTGACGATCGGCCGGGGCTTCAATGGTCTGGGCCAGGATTGGACGAGTGAGGCAGGGTCGAAACCGCCCTCAATCATGATGGAAGACCTCGTCCATTGAAGCCCACCATTCGCCTTCCTTGCGGGTCGCCAGCGGCTCCTGGCAGGGCATGCAGACCGCCCACCATTCCTGCGTCTTCGGATCGGCGGCCATCTTGGCCATGTCGGCCGCGTAGTCGGTGCCGTGGTATTCGAAGTAGCTGAACAGCAGGTTCTCTGGTCGCTTGAGGTAGATGGAGTAATTCTTGATATTGCAGGCCGAGATCATGGTCAGCACGTCAGGCCAGACCGCAGCATGCAGGCGGACATATTCCTCGACCTTTTCCGGCTTCAGCCCGAGCACCATTCCCATCCGCTGCATGTCCGCTCTCCTATGTCGTGATCGCCGTGGTGAATTCGGCGATGCTCATGGCCTTTACCGCGTCCCAGTCCCAGTCTATGCCGATACCCGGCTCGTCGGGTGCCAGCGCCTGCCCATCCTCGATGCGCATATGCTTGCCGGTCAACTGGTCGAGTTGCGGAATGTACTCGACATATCGGCCGTTCTGAACAGCACAGGTCAAGCTGACATGCAGTTCCATCAGGAAATGCGGGCAGACCGGAATGTCGAAGGCCTCCGCCGCATGCGCGATCTTGAGCCAGGGCGTGATGCCGCCGATGCGGCCGACATCCACCTGCACGATAGAACAGGCGCCTTTCTGCATGTATTCGCGGAAATGGCGCATCGAGTAGAGCGACTCGCCGATGGCGATCGGCGTCGGCGTCGAGTTCGACAGCCGAACATGGCCATCGATATCGTCGGCGGGCAGCGGCTCCTCGATCCAGGCAAGGTCAAGCTCGCGCAGCCTTGCCGCACGCCGGATCGCCTCGTCGACGGAAAAACCCTGATTGGCGTCGGTCATGATCTCGTAGCCGTCGCCCACCGCCTTGCGCACCGCCGACAGGCGCGCAAGATCCTCCGACCCATGCGGCCTGCCGATCTTCACTTTCGAGCCGCGAAATCCCCTGGCCTTGGCGGCCAGCGCATCATCGACCAGCGCCTGCGTCTCGATATGCAGCCAGCCGCCCTCGGTCGTGTAGAGCGGGCAGCGGTCCTTGGCGCCGCCGGCGAGTTTCCACAGCGGCAGGTTCTGCTTCTTCGCCCGCAAATCCCAAAGTGCCGTGTCGATCGCGGCGATGGCGATGGCGGTGATGGCGCCGATCGTGGTCGCATGGGTGGCGAATTCGAGGTCGTGCCAGATCGCCTCGATCATGTCGGGATCGCGGCCGATCAGGCGTGGCGCGAGATGGTCGGACAAGAGCCGCATCACCGACGAGCCGCCGGTGCCGATCGTATAGCTGTAGCCGGTGCCGGTCGCGCCGTCGGAATCGGTGACCGTCACGATCGGCGTTTCCTGGCTGACGAAGCTCTGGATCGCGTCCGTGCGCTTGACCTTGGGCACAAGGTCCACCATCCGCAGTTCTATCTTTTCGATTCTAGCCATGTCGGTCAGCTCCGCAATGTCTTTCCGGTGTCGGCGGCGAACAGATGCGCCTGCGACAAGTCGAGGCTCATCGCTACTCGTTCGCCCGACTTCAGCGGTCTCGGGTTCAGCATGCGAGACACCCAGTCGCTGCCGTTGAATTCGACGAACACCAGCGTCTCGTTGCCGAGCGGTTCGGTCACCGTGATCGGCAATTCGATCTGGTGCACGTCGGCGGCGTCGCCGGAGCTGATGCCATGGCCGGTCGGGTAGATATCGTCGGGCCGCAGCCCGAACACGATCTTGTCGCTGGTGGCGACATTGGCTCTGAATTGGCCGGGCAGGGGCAGCTTTTCGCCGCTGGCGAAAACCAGCTGGCCGTCATCGACCGTCGCCTCATGCAGGTTCATCGGCGGCGAACCGATGAAGCCGGCGACGAAGCGCGTCGCCGGACGCCGGAACACCTCGTCGGGTGTGCCGACCTGTTCGATATGGCCGTCGCGCATGATCACGATGCGGTCGGCGAGCGTCATTGCCTCGACCTGGTCATGGGTGACGTAGATCACCGTCGACCGCACCTTGGCATGCAGTTTCTTGATCTCGGTACGCATCTGCGTGCGCAATTTCGCGTCGAGATTGGAAAGCGGTTCGTCGAACAGGAAGACATCGGGGTCGCGCACGATGGCTCGGCCCATGGCGACACGCTGGCGCTGGCCGCCGGACAGTTGCGAAGGGCGGCGGTCCAGCAGCATGTCGAGGCCGAGGATGGCGGAGGCCTCGGAGACGCGCCGGTCCATCTCGTCCTTGACGGCTCCCGCGATCTTGAGCGAGAAGCCGAGGTTTTCGCGCACCGTCATGTGCGGATAGAGCGCGTAGGACTGGAACACCATCGAAATGTTGCGCGAGCGCGGCGGCAGGTCGTTGACGATGCGCCCGCCGATCTCGATCAAGCCGGCGCTGATCTCTTCCAGCCCGGCGATCATGCGCAGCGTCGTCGACTTGCCGCAGCCGGAAGGGCCGACAAGGGCAATGAATTCGCGGTCGGTGATATCGAGATCGATACCGTGCACAATCTCGATATTGCCGTAGCGCTTGGTCAGCTTTTTGAGGGAAACGGTTGCCATTCTGTCAGCCTTTCACCGCGCCGGAGGTCAGGCCGCCGACAAGGTGTTTCTGGACGATGTAGGTGAGGGTGAGCGCCGGGATGATCATCACCACGGCAAGCGCGCACATGCCGCGCCAATCGATGGTGAACTCGGTCGTGTAGTCGAGCAGGCCGACAGGCAGCGTCTTGGCGCTGACCGATCGGGTCAGTTGCGAGGCCAGCGCGAACTCGTTCCAGCAGGTCAGGAAGGCGAAGATCGCCGCCGATGCGATGCCCGGTCCGGCAAGCGGGAACTCGACCTGCCAGAACGCCTGCCAGCGCGTGCAGCCATCAATCTGCGCTGCCTCTGCGAGGTCCTTCGGTACCTGGCGGAAGAAGCCGTCGATCAGCCAGATCGTGAACGGCACGTTAAGCGCGACATAGGCGAGGATCAGCCCGAAATGCGTGTCGATGATGCCGAGCCGCACATAGAGGAAGAACAGCGGCAGCGACAGCGCGATGCCGGGCACGGTGCGGGTCAGCATCAGGCCGAGGAAGACGCTCGATTTGCCGCGGAAGCGGTAGCGCGCGAAGGCATAGCCGCCGGCCATGCCGATGGCCACCGCGATGACTGTCGAGGTCACCGAGATGATCAGCGAGTTGCGGAAATATTCGATGACCGGAATGCCGCCCTTGCCGATGCCTGAGAACATCGCGATATAGGCGTCGAATGAAATCTGCTGCGGGATCCACACCGGCGGTTTTGCCATGATCTCGACTGTTGGCCTGAGCGACGACAGCACGATCCATAAGCCAGGCAGGCAGATGGTCAGCATCGCCAGGAACAGCCCGATGCGATAGACGATGCCCAGCAGCCGGCGCTTTAGGCGGGCGGAGGAATTCTCGTCCATTCTCACGACGCCGCCCTTCACCACTCAGCCCCGATCTGCGTACGCGCCGCGGCGAGCTTGTTGAAGAAGTAGACGGTGAAGGCGATCGACAGCAGGATCGAGAAATAGGCCATGGCATTGGCCACGCCCATGCGCCCGTCGCTGTAGGCGGTGCGCGCCACCAGCGTCCACAACAGCTCGGTGCGGCCCGCCGGTCCGCCATCGGTCATGATCTTGACGATGTCGTAGGCGCGCGCCACGTCGAGCGAGCGGATGGTCATGGCGATGTAGGCGAACGGCATGACGAACGGCCAGGTCACATAGCGGAATGTCTGCCACGGCGTGCAGCCGTCGACGCGCGCCGCCTCGATCGGCTCCTTGGGCATGGCGAGCAAGCCGGCGAGGATCAGGATGGCGAAGATCGCCGTCGACGACCAGATCTCGGCGATCGAAATGGCGATAAAGGCGAGGTGCCCCTCGATCAGCCATGGTATGGCATCCCTGGTGATGCCGAGCGACTGCAGGGCGTTGTTCACCAGGCCGATATTGTCGTTGAACATGAACTTGAACTGGAAGCCAACGAGGATCGGCGAGAACATCATCGGAAACATCATCAGCGTGCGCAGGATGCGCTGGCCGCGCGTCGCTTTCTCGACCAGCATGGCCAAGCCGAGCCCAAGCAGCATTTCGAGATTGAGCGCGATGGTCAGCAGCAGCACCGTGCGCCCGAAGGCCCACCAGAAATCGGCGTTGGACAGGATCGAGAGATAGTTCCGGAAGCCGACGAAAACGAGGAACGTCTCGGGCCGCGTCAGGCGGAAGGGCGTGAAGCTGGAATAGAGCGACAGAAGCAGCGGCACCACGACGATCGCCGCCAGCACAATGATGGCTGGAAGCAGCAGCACAAACGGCGCGGATGGCTTGAAGCCCTTCATCAGGATTCCATGAATGTTGTTTTCGTTGCCGGGTCCTCGTCGAACCCGGCGACGCAGAACCATGCGGCGCAGTCACTCAAGACGCGATCGCCTCCCCCATTCCTGATGGGGGAGGCAGCCTTGGGAGTGCTGTTAGAGTTTACCGGCGTCCTGCAGGATCTGGGTCGCCTTGGCGGCGGCTTCGTCCAATGCCTGCTTGGAGGTCTTGTCGCCGAGGATCGCCGCCTGCAATTCGGGATAGACGGCGTTCGAGATCTCGATCCACTCGGGCGTCTGCGGCACGGCGAAGGCGTGCTTGGCCTCTTCCTGGAATGCCGACAGGACCTCCTTCTTATAAGGATCGCTTGCCGCCTGCTGCAGGTCCCAGTCCCAGACCGCGGTGCGGGTCGGCAGCGGGCCTGCGGCGGCCTCGAGCTTCTGGCTGTCCTCGTTGGTCAGCCACCACACGAGCGATGCGGCGGCCTCCTTGTTCGGGCAGTTCTCGGTCACCGAGAAGCCATGGAAACCCGACCAGCCGGTGCGCTTGCCGGACGAACCCTTCGGCGCGACCTTTACGCCGACATTGCCGGCGACCTTGGATGACTTCGGGTCGTTGAAGAAGCCGGCCCAGCCCGGCCAGTCCAGGTTGATGGCGATGGTGCCGGAAGCAAAGCCCTGGCCGAGATCGTCCCAGAGATAGTTGGTGGTTCCGGCCGGCACGGCCTTGGCCTTGTAGAGGTTGACGAACCAGTCGAGCGCCCGGATTCCGGCCTCGGAGTTGAAGACCGGCTTGCCGTCCTTGTCGAGATATTCGCCGCCCTCGGCGACCACCATTTCATAGAAGCGGCCGTTGATCGCCTCTTCCTTGCCGGCGAACTGCGTGCCGTAGAAATTGGGCGGGTTGGCGAAGAACTCGGCTTGGTCCGTCACTTCCTTCCAGGTATCCGGCGGCACCAGGTCATAGCCGTATTTCGCCTTGAACTTAGCCTTGTTGTCGGCGTTCTCGTAGAGGCTCTTCTGGTAGTAGAGGGCGGAGACGTCGAACTGCGCGCGCGGCAGCATCTCCAGCTTGCCGCCAATGGTCGCCGCCTTGATCGTCGAAGGCACGAAGGCGTCGATCTCCGACTTCGGCAGCAACTTGCTGAGGTCGGTGTAGAGGCCCGTATATTGCGGCGCGAAGGACGAATGGTTCCAGCCGACGCACCAGTTGGTGCTGCCCGAGGCGATGTCGGATTTGAGCTCCTTGTCGATGTCGAAGCCGTTCTTCTTGGTCAGGATGTTGACCTTGGCGCCGGTGGCCTTCTCCCATTCGGGAATGCGCTCATAGAGCTTTTCATATTGCTGGCCGCCGATCAGCTTCACGTCGACGGTCACGCCTTCGAACTTGCCGGGCAGGTCGCCGGCAAGGGCAGTGCCTGCACCTGACGCAAGCACCAATGCACCGGCGCACACGCCGGAAAGCAGTCTGTTCATTTGGTTCCTCCCTGGGTGCGCCTTGGTGGCGACCGCAACTTGTCCGCGTGACAACAAGTGCTACATTCATATACAAACAAAACATTCATACATACGTCAAGGCGAATTTTGTTTCCGACACCCACGCGCCTGCGTATATGAAGAATCGAATTCACTGGAGGGATGCCCATGGACGACAGCGAAGACGAGCGCTACCGCGCGCCGGCGCTCGACAAGGGACTCGACATTCTGGAACTGTTGGCTGGTGTCGACGGCGGCCTCACCCAGGCCGAAATCGCCAAGAAACTCGACCGCAGCCCCAATGAGTTCTACCGCATGCTCGACCGGCTGGTGCGGCGCGGCTATGTCACAAGGCTTGACGGGGATCGCTATTCCCTGACCCTGAAACTGTTCGGCCTGGCGCAGTTGCACGCGCCGGTGCGGCGGCTGGTCTCCTACGCCACACCGCTGATGCGCGAGCTGGCCGAGACCTCGCAGCAGGCCAACCAACTCGTTGTTTTTGATCGAGGTTCCGCTGTTGTTATCGCGCAGCAGGAGGCGCCGAACTACTGGGGCATCTCGATCCGGGTCGGCTCTCATATCAGCCTTTTCGACACGGGTTCCGGCCACGTGCTGCTTGCCTTCCGCTCACCTGAGGAGCGGCAGATGATGATTTCCGAGCATGTCCGCAGCACCGACAAGACCGCACAATCGGCCGAATTCTACGCCCGCCTCGACCAGATCCGCGATCGCGGCTATGAGATGATGGCCTCGATGCAAACCGCCGGGGTCTATAATCTCTCAGCACCGGTGCGCGGTTCCGACGGCAAGGCGATTGCGGCGCTGTCGATTCCCTACATCAGCGTGATCAACACGCCTTCGGCACCGGATATGACCAAGACCATCGAGCTTTTGCTGGCCACGACCGGGAAGCTGTCGCACTTGGCTGGATCGGCTGTCGGCGCGGCGGCCTGAATTCTTATTTGAATGAAGAATTCCTCCGTGAGATGATTTGAAAATGCTGGAGGGAGGAGCCTCACCATGATCATCGACACCCATCTGCATCTCATCGATCGCTCGGCCCTGCGCTATCCCTGGCTTACCGGCGTGCCGCCGCTCAACCGTGATTTCTCCTATGACGAGTATGCCGCGGAGGCGCGGCGGGTCGGTGTCGAACGCGTGCTGCATATGGAGGTCGATGTCGATGCGGCCGACATCGAGGCGGAGACGACCAGGGTCGAAGGGCTGTCGCGGCAGCCGGGCAGCATGCTCGCCGGGGCGATTGCGTCCTGCCGGCCGGAAGAGCCTGGCTTTGCCGCCTATCTCGAGCGGCAGCGGACAAATCCCTTCGTCAAGGGCTTCCGTCGCGTCCTCCACGTCGTGCCCGATGACTTGTCGGAAGCTGCGCTGTTTCGCGACAACATCAAGCGGCTTGGCGGCACGGACCTGACTTTCGACCTCGTGGTCCTGCCGCACCAGATTCCCAAGGCGATCGCGCTGGCCGATTTGGCGCCCGACGTGCAGTTCGTGCTCGACCATTGCGGCGTCCCTGACATCAAGGGCGGGGGCGAACACCCCTGGCGCGAGCACATGGGCGAGATCGCGCGCCGGCCGAATGTCATGGCCAAGATTTCTGGCGTGGTCGCTTACGCCGATCCCGGCAGTTGGACCGTCGACACCCTGCGGCCCTATGTCGAACTCACGGTTCGTTCGTTTGGCTGGGACCGCGTCGTCTGGGGCAGCGACTGGCCGGTCTGCACGCTTGGTGGCGGCCTCTCGACCTGGGTGGCCGCGACACATGCGCTGCTTTCCGGCTGCGGCGTGGCGGAGCGCGAGGGATTGCTGTCCGGGAATGCCCGCAAGCTGTGGCGGTTGGAATAGTCGCGTTCAGATGGTCGTCCAGACGTGCCGTTCACGGCCGTAGAGCGAGACCAGCAGCACGATGATAAGGCCGAGCGCAGCCTGCACCGCCGAGGGTTGGAAGCCGAGCCCGATCAGCAGCGTGTTGATTTCGGTCAGCACCAGCACGCCGGCGATCGTGCCGAGATAGCTGCCACGCCCGCCGACCAGCGCGGCACCGCCGACGACCACGGCCGCGATGGTCTGGAACAGGTAGGGTTGGCCGACATCGCCATAGGCCGAACCGGTGAAGCCGAGCAGCAGCACGCCCGCGACGGCGGCGAAGAAGGCGCTCGCCGCATAGGTGACCACCCACATGCGGACCGGATCGATCAGTGCCAGCGGCGCCGCGCCCGGATTGCTGCCCAGTGCGTAGAGCCGCCGTCCATAGGGCGTCCGTTCCAGCACCAGGACGACGAGTGCCGCCAGCACGGCGAGACTGGGCACCAGCCACGGAACGGGCAGGGGGCCGGCCGATCCGCCGATCGATACGAAGCTGGAAACCACCGGTGGCGCGGAGCCTGACGGGAAGCCGGCGGTCCACAACAGCACCAGCCCCTGCACGATCATGCCGATGCCGAGGGTGACGATAAGCGGCTGGATGTCCAAACTGCGCGAGATCAGGCCGTTCAGTCCGCCGATGACCAGCGCCAGCACGCCGACGAGGCCGCAGACGAGAAAGAAGTTCCAGCCGTCGCCATAGAGCTGTGCCGCCACGACATTGGCGAAGCCGATGACGAAGGGGATCGAAAGATCGATGCCACCCATGATGACGACCAGCGTCTGTCCGATCGAGGCGACAGCCAGCAGCGACGCCAGCACCAGCATGGCGCGTACCGCGAACGGGGCCGAATAGCCTGGAATGAGAATGGTGCCGGCAAGGTGCAAAAGCGCGGCGACACAGAAAGCTCCGACGACGCGGGCATTGGTTGTCGCGAACAGGTTCCGGCCGGCCATTTCAGCGCCCCCTCGTGGCAAGACGTTCCTGCAGCGCGGTCAGCATCACCGCCAGCACCAGGATGGCGCCATAGGCGATCTGCAGCACGAAGGTGGAGACGTTGAAGGTCGTCAACACGCTCTGCAACAGGAAGATGTCGACGGCGCCGACAGCGGCGCCTGCCACGCCGCCACGTCCGCCGGCGAGGCTGACGCCGCCCAGCGCGACGGCGGCGATGGCGATCAGCGTGTAGGTCGGCCCGATATTGGGATCGGCGGAGCCGATCAGCGCGGTCAGCATCAGCCCGGCGCAGCCGGCTAGGATGCCCGCCATGACATAGGCGATGAAGCGTACGCGCGTGACATCGACGCCGGCGGTGTAGGCCGCGCGGTCGTCGCCGCCGACCGCCATAAGCTGATCGTAATAGGGCGTGCGCCGCACCAGCCACCAGGCGATGAACATCAATAGAAGCGGCAGCAGCGACAGCGGCCCGGCCAGCGCCTTGAGCCATGCCGGCGCCGGGCCGATCGGCGCCGGCAGGATCGTCAGCGTAATGCCGGTGAGGATCAGATAGGTGCCGAGCGTGGCCACGATCGGCTGGATGCGCACCACCGTCGCCAGGAAACCGTTGGCCGCGCCGACCAGCGCGCCGATGAGCAGGGCCGCCGGCACAAGCAACAGGGGCGACGAGATGCCTGCCTTGAGGAAAAGCACCTGGATCACGACAGCATTGACGAAACCCATCAGCGGCCCGACCGAAATGTCGATGCCGCCACGGCCGGCGAGGATCACCGGCGTCGAGGCGATTGCCGCGCCGACGAGAGGCGCGGCCAGTCCGACCAGCGCGCCCCAGGACCCCGGCTGGAAGCGCGCCGGGCTGAGGATGAGATTGACCGCAAGCAGGATGACCAGCAGCACGACAGCGAAGCCGACGCTTCGCGAAAGAGACGAAAGGCGCGGGTTCATGCCGCGCGTCCGAACATGGCTGTTATCACGCTATCGCTATTCATGGCTTCACCCGAGATTTCCGCGGCAACCTCGTTTTCCCTGAACACCAGCACGCGACCACAAAGCAGAAGAATCTCCTCGATCTCGCTGGACAGGATGACGAGCCCCATGCCGTCAGCAGCGAGACCGCGAAAGACATCATAGAGAACATGTCGCGTCGCCACGTCGACGCCGCGCGTGGGATCGTTGAGAAGCAGGATCGATGGCTGCAGCGCCAACGCCCGCGCCAGCAGCACTTTTTGCTGGTTGCCGCCCGACAGCGTGGTGATCGGCGCATCGGGTCGGGGTGCCGAAATGGACAGCCTTTCGCGATAGATGTCATAGCGCGCCTTGCGCGCCGCCGGGCTGATCAGGCCGAGGCGTGTATCGCGCGAAAGCGTCGCGACGGCGAAATTGTCGAGCACCGACTGTGTCGGAAAAATGCCGTTTGCGCGCCGGTCGCGTGGCAGATAGGCGATGCCGCTGGCGACCGCCTTGCGGAACCCGGTGATCTTGTGCGACGCGCCGGACAGGGCCAACTCGATCGAGCCGCCAAGCGGCGGAGTCAGGCCCGCGAGCATCTCGAGGAACAGTTCCTGGCCGTGGCCATCGAGACCGGCTAGCCCGACGATCTCGCCGGGAGCGATCAATTGCGTGATCGGGCTGGCTCTGGCCGCGATGACGAGGTCGCGGATGGCGAGCCCGCGAAAATCGGAGGCGGCGCGATCAGCCATGCGCCAGCTCCGCCGCCGTGCGCGGTGCCATTGCCTTCAACAGTTCAGCGGGCGTCGAAGCGCCGCGCTCTTCGGTGCGCACCACGCTGCCGCCGCGAAGGATCGAGATACGATCCGAAAGCGACATCACCTCGTCCATGCGGTGCGTAATGAACAGGATGAGGCAGCCTTCGCCGGCCAAGGTACGCATCAGCGAGAAAACGGATTCACGGTCGGCGAAGTCGAGCGCGGCGGTGACTTCGTCAAGGATCAGGATCTTGGGGTTGCGCACGACCGCACGGGCGAGAACAACGAGTTGCTGCGCGGCGAGCGGCAACAGGCCGGCTGGCTTGTCGAGAGGCACGTCGGTAATCGCGAAGCGCTTGAGCGCGGCGGCCGCCCGGTCGCGGCGCTCGTTGCGGGGCACTGTACGCCGGAGCAGCCCATCGAGGCCGAGCAGGATGTTGTCGGTCACGGTGCGGTCTGGTGCGATCAGCACTTCCTGAAACACCGTGGCGAAACCTTGCGCCTGGAAGGCCGAAGGGTTGCTGCCCGAAAACGGCTCGCCCTGCAGCAGGATCGTACCGCTGTCCGGCTGCACGATTCCGGACAAGAGCTTGACCATCGTGCTCTTGCCCGAGCCGTTCTCGCCCAGGATGGTGTGGATGGTCCCTGCCCGGAACGCGATCGAAGCGTCCGCGAGCGCGACCGTCTCGCCATAGCGTTTGGATATGTTCCTGATTTCAAGCATGCCGTGTTTCGAAGCTGGCAAGCCGGCTCCCGCAAAGAAGCCGGCCTGCTATGACTCTTAAGCCGGGCGTTACTTGGCGCAGGCGTCGGGCACCTTCGAGTAATCCCAGCCCTTGGTCGGTGCGGGGTTGGAGAAATAGGTGTCGAGCCATTCCTCCGGCATCGGGTCCTTCGGCGGGATCGGAAAGATCGAGACGGCATCCGGCGTCATGCAGTCCTTATACCAGGCGCCGAGATCGGCGTTGTGAACCGGCGGGATCGGGATCAGCAGCGTGTTCAGCTTCGGCTTTTGCCCGTCCAGCATACGCTCGCCAACGCGGAACAGCGTCTCGGCGGTCCAATGCGGCAGCACCGCATGGCCTTCGAAACGATACTTGTCCGGATTGGCTTTCCAGTAGCCCAAAGCATCACCCGTGATCGAACCGGTGATCAGCGGCGCCGGCCGGCCTGCCTCGGCGAAGGCTTCAGCGACGACACGGCTTTCGCTGCCGGTCGTCCACACCGCGTCGATCGGCGCCGGATTGGTGGCGATCGCCTGCAGCACGACCGTCTTGGTGACGTTCGCCGTCCAGTTACCGTTGACGGTGCGCGAGATCTTCAGCTTCGGGTTTTCCGCCAGCGCCTTGTCCGCGCCCTGACGCTCCTGCACCACGATCGGGTGGCCGGCAATGCCTTCGACCAGCAGGATGCTGGCGCCATCCGGCTCGGCCTTGCCGATCGCCATCATCATGTCATAGCCCCAGCGCGCATAGTTGGAATCGACATTGATCGCGTTCGGGCTGGTCACCGAACCAGCAGCCGTGATGAACGGGATGCCGGCCTTGGCTGCCGCGTCGATCGCATCGTCGAGCGCCGTCGCCGAGCCCGGGATCGAGGTGATGATCGAGCACTTCTTGTCGATGAAGGCGCGGATCTGGTTGATCTGCTGGCTGGCATCGTTGTTGGAATCCGACACTTCGAAGCTGGATACGGTGCCGTCGGCAATCAGCCCATCGACGAGGCGTTTCAACTCCTTGGTGACGGTGACCCGCCAGGGGTTGCCCTGATAGGATTCCGAATGGCACCATTTCCATGGCTTCGGCGGCGGGGTGAAATTGTCCCAGGCCGAAGGCAGCACCTTCTGCGGCGCGCCGTCATATTGCGCCTTGAGTTCGGTCGGCAGTCCGCCGATAACGCCCTGGACATCCTCGGCAAAGGCGGTCGTTGCAAGTGAGGCGAGTGCGGTTGCGGCCAGCAGGCCGTGGATCGTGTTTTTCATTATTGTCTCCTCCGTTCGGTTTTGGTTCAGGCTCCTCCACCGGCAGCGCCGGACACCTGCACTGGGTTACTTTCCCGGAACAGGCGATTGAGATCGGCGACGACCTGGCCGACGGGGTGGCCTGAAGTCACGCCGGAATTGACGCGATCGGACGCCGCTTGCTGGAAAGCCATATAGCCGTCATGGCGCGGTCGCACCCAAGCGCCCTCGAGCGTGGCACGCGTATCCCTGTAGAAATTGCCGGCCGCCGCATTGACCATCCGGTCTTCCCAGGCAGCGGCATGGCCCGGCTGACCGCCAGCGGCAGCATAGGGACCGCGTTGGACGTCGCCGCTGGAGATCCAGTAGGCGAAATCGATCGCGGCCTCCTTCGCCTTCGAGAAGGCCGATACGGCGATCCCGGTGCCACCGAGCGCCGAGCCGACCGGACCAGCGTTCCCGATGACCGGGATGTCGGCAAAGGCCAGCCGATTTGGGCGAAACCCGGCCATCGCATAGGAGACGTAGCCATAGATGAGCGGCGCGCAGACGATCCGGGAGCCGGCCTCTGCCATGCGTTCGGACACGGCAATCGGATCCATCTCGAAGCAGGCAGGATCGAGCAGCGCGGCCATCTCGCACATCCTCTCGAAAACTTCGCTGCCCGTCTCGACATCGATCAAATCGCGCGACGGATCGGTCGCGCAGGGATGCCCGAGATTGCCGGCCAGCGTATAGAAGGTCATCAGGCAATGCGGCGGCCGCAGCGGCAGCAGCACACGGCCTTGCCGGGCAAGATCGAGCACTTCGCTCCATGTCGCAGCCGGCGCATCGAGCGCCTCCGGCCGCCAGGCCTGGACCTGCGTCGCCGCATCGATGGGAAAGGCCCATTGCCGGCCTTGCCAGGCGTAGCTTGGATAGGACTGGCCGACACTGCCTGCGGCAAGTGCTGCGCGCTCGGCCTCGCGGCCCGCAACGTCGACGGATTCGAGGCAGCGCTCGGCCGTGATCTGCCCGACATGCGGATGGTCGATGACGATCAGGTCGTAGGCGCGCGCCAGTTCCTCGACCGGGAAGGATTCGAAATCCTGCAGCGAACGCATGTCCCATTCGATCGTAACGCCGGTCCGCTCCCGCCACAGCGCCGAGCACGCGACCATCGGATCGTGGCCGCGCGGATGGCTCCAGGTCATGCCCTTGAGCGAGGGTGCGCTCACAGGCCGAACTCCTCGCGGATTGCCACGCTGTGCTCGCCGATGCGTGGCGCCGCGCGGTCGACCTTGGCCCTGACACCAT
This sequence comes from Mesorhizobium sp. B2-4-12, assembly GCF_006441575.1. Lineage (NCBI taxonomy): Bacteria > Pseudomonadati > Pseudomonadota > Alphaproteobacteria > Hyphomicrobiales > Phyllobacteriaceae > Mesorhizobium > Mesorhizobium sp. B2-4-12. The sequence continues at coordinate 161,969 of NZ_VFVC01000004.1, read as the reverse complement.
CGACCCTGAGCGGCGAACTGGTGGTGAGGATGGAAACATCGTCTTCGCGCGTCACCGTCTGCAGCATGCCGAGTGATTGGAATCCTTCGCTTGCCAGCATTTCCGGCCAGGTCAGCACCTTGGCGCACCAGATGTCGGCGGGCTCCAGGATGGCCAGCCATTCGTCGATCGTTTTGGTGGCGATCTTCTGCGCGATGATCGCCTTGATGTCGTCGCGGGCCGTAAACCAGGATGCCGGCTTGTCGCGATATGGCGCCAGTTCGTTCAGCGACAGCAGATCGGCCAATTTGGGGATCGGCGTCATGGCGATGGCGAGATAACCATCCTTGGCCGGATAGACTCCGTATGGCGCCGAGAGGTAGGCGTGCGCACTGCGGAAGCTCGATCGCCTGGGCAGGCGGCGGCCGTCATTGAGATGCGTGGTCAGCACCTCGAACTGGAAGTCGACCAATGCTTCCAGAAGGCTGGTCTCGATATGGCTGCCCTGGCCGGTGATGCCGCGCCGCACCAGGGCGGCCAGGATGCCTTGCGCGCAGGCCGCGCCCGCCAGCATGTCGCCGATGGCGAGCCCGAACGGCACCGGCCCCTGGTCCTCGTCGCCGTTCAGCCACATGACGCCGGAGCGCGACTGCGCCAGCAGGTCCTGGCCGGGGCGTTTCACCCATGGGCCTTCCTCGCCATAGCCGCTGATCGAGGCATAGACGAGCCGCGGGTTGATCTTGTGCACGGCCTCGTAGTCGAGGCCGTGGCGCTCGATGACCCCAGGCCGGAAATTCTGGATCAGCACATCCGCCTTGGCCAGCAATCCGCGCAACGCCTCGAGGTCAGCTTCGTTCTTCAAATCGATGGCGAGGCTTTCCTTGGCCCGGTTGATGGCATGGAAGATGGTGGAATCGCCGCCGATCTCGGTGTCGCTGAGATAGAGCCGGCGCGACAGGTCGCCGCCGTCAGGACGCTCGATCTTGATGACGCGGGCGCCGAGGTCGAGCAGCCTGAGCGAGCAGTAGGGCCCGGACAGGAACTGGCTCATGTCGACGACGACGAGGCCGGCAAGCGGCAATTCGGCTGCTGCCGGCATCGCTATTTCTCCGTCTCGCCGACGAAATCGGCGGGGTTGCGGTACTTCACCGTCTGCAGATGCTCGCAGTAGAGAACGAGCTCGCCTTCGCCCTTGAACACTTCGTAGCTGGCGCGGATCAGCCCCATCTCCTTGTAGCGGGGCTTCTTGTCGAGATTGGAGCGGATCGAATAGATCGTGTCGCCGATGAAGACAGGCTTGATGAACCGCAGCTTGTCGTAGCCATAGGAAAAAGCATTGACGCAGTTGGTTGCGACCAGCCCCAGCCCCGCCGAAAAGACGAAGGCGCCGGCGATCAGCCGCTTGCCGAATACGCCTTCGCTCTCGGCAAACATCTGGTCCTGCACATAGGGGTGGATGTCGAGAACCAGCGTATTGAAAAGATGGCTGTCGCCTTCCGCCATCGTGCGCCGCAACGAGCGGATTTTCTGGCCGACCGGCCAGTCCTCGTAGAACCAGTTCTCCGCGTTCCATACCGGCAAGACGGCGTGCTCTTGAGGCATGTTTTTGGGATATGTCGAAGCGACGCCGACAGTGGGGGCGAAATCATTCATGGGTGATGGCTCCGGCGCTCTCGCAGGAGGCTTCGAGCAATCGTTGAACACGCCTCAAAGCGTTCGAATGCACGACATCTCCTCCCAGCAATCTTCTTTTGTAAATAGTATTTTCACATATGGGGTTGCGTTGCAAGCGAGGACAGGCGAAATTTTGGGCGCTGGCGCGCTGAAGCGCCGGCGGGCAGGGGAGGAAAATCATGAGCAACGCGCGGCTGGTCTTTGTCGGTAGCCTGAACCGCGAGGCGCCCTATTTTCAGGGCGGGCGGGGCGTCGGCCTCGGCGTTTACAGCTTCGACGAGCAAACGCTGGAAATCCGGAAACTGGCCGAGACCAACGACGTCGACAACCCGACATTCCTGTCGGTCACCCCGGACGGTTCGCGCATCTACGTCAATTCGGAAGTGTTCACCTGGCGCGAGGGAACTGTCTCCGCTTACGGCTTCGATCGCGCCTCGAATGCGCTGAACTACCTCAACAAGCAGCCCTCCCTCGGCAGCATCACCGCCCACAACACCATCACCCGTGACGGCACGAAACTGCTTGTCGCGAATTACGGCATAGGCGAGGGCGGTCCGGACCGTGCCGTCGCTGTCTATGGTTTCGAAAGGGATGGCGCGCTGTCCGCGCCGCTCGCCAGCGTGTCGCACAAAGGCACCGGGCCGAATGCTGCACGGCAGGAGCGCTCGCACGCCCACAGCGTCACCGAAACCATTGGCGGGGGGACGGCGATCGTCGCCGACCTCGGCATCGACAGGCTGGTGTCCTATCGGATCGGGCCAGATGGAAGCCTGACGAAGTCAGCCGAATCCGCTTTGCCGCCGGGCGCCGGCCCGCGCCACATTGCCCTGCACCCAAACGGGCGCTTCGTCTTTGTCATGAACGAGCTGGATTCGACCGTGGTATCGATGGCGTTGGACCAAGCCAGCGGCAGGCTTACGGTCATCGACGCCAAGCCCGCGGTGCCGGCTGAGTCCCGCGACAGCAACCACTGCGCCGATATCCAGATCTCGCCGGATGGGCGTTTTGTCTACGGCTCCAATCGTGGCCACGACAGCGTCGTGATCATGGCCGTCGACCAGAACACCGGCGGATTGAGCCTCGTCGGCTATGTCCCTTGCGGCGGTGCGACGCCGCGCAACCTCGCGCTGACGCCGTCAGGCGGCCACCTGTTTTCCGCCAACCAGAACGCCGACCGCATTTCGATCTTCGCGCGCGATGCCGACAGCGGCCTGCTGACCGACACCGGGCGGGCCATCGAGATCGGCACGCCGATGTGCGTCAAAATCGTCGCTTGAGCACCGGCAAAGCCGCCAATTTTGTGGTCAAAACAGCAGCCGAAGGCGATGCCGGATCAAGCTTGCTGGATTGCCGATAGCTTCCAGTTCGAGCCGTTCTGACGCGTGAACGTCCACAGTTCTGTCGTCTCTGTCGGATGGTCTTCGTCACCCTCGACCACCTTGCCGCTGGCTCGATCGCGCATCACATCGCGCGACTCATAGCGTAGCGCGGCCGTGGCATAGTCGCGGTCGTCCTCGCGCCAGCTTTCGGCGATGTCGGCCTGCAGCAGGGTGACGTCGGACACGTCGTTCCTGAGGCCCTTCTGGGCATTTTCGGCCAATTCCTCCGACAGATAGGACACCATTTCGGGGGTCACCAATCGGCGCAACGCGGCATGGTCTTCACGCCCAAAGGCTTCCTGCACATCGGTCAACAGCTGCTGGAAGGCGTCGAGATCCGTCTGGGCCAGCGTGATCTCCTCGGAACCGGTGGCCGGGGAGCTTTCCCCTGAACCGCCGCCAAAACCGGGAATCGTGAAGGGACGTGCCGTGTCCGCACCATTTGCGCGGTTTTCAAACCGCGAAGCCTGGCCGTTGCCGGCTCCGGCTCCGGCGAGCGCGGGACCACGCGCGGATTGCGACCGGAAGAACCTGATCGCCAGCATGATCGCACCGCCGATGAGCAGGGCCTGAAGCAGGAAGCCGAACATGCCGGCCAGACCGCCGAAGCCTTGGCCGAGCAGCAGCCCGACCAGGCCGCCAATCAGCAGGCCGCGCATCATCGTTCCGCCGAAGCCGCTAAAGAAGCTGGGCCTCTGCAGCCCGGCTTGCGGCTGCCGGGCTGGACTGTTCACACCGGTGTTGGGCGTCATCGAACGTTCGATCGGCGCGGTCGGCGCCGGTGTGGTCCTGGTCGGCGGCGCCGATTGGAACGTACGCGTGCCGCGACTGCCGAAGCTGCCGCCGCGACGGGCTTCGGCATGATCGATCGCGACCATGGAGAATGCGAGGAACAAACCTGCAAAGAGAGCGGCAAATCGGTTTGTGCGGGAAATCATCGGGGCGGACCTTTGTCGATGCGGTTTCGGATGTTCTCGGCAAACACCGGCCCTGCAGGGGCCGGCGTCACACGGTCAATCGAACAGCTCTTCGAAGAATGACTTCTTTCGCTTCGGATAGCGGTGGCCATGCGAGCGGGAATAATCGTCATCGCGGCCTTGGCTATATTGCGGCTGAGCGAATTGTGCAGGCTGCGGCTGCGGTGCGGGCGCCGCGTCCTTGCTCGACCGCTCGACGATCTTGTCGAGCTCTCCGCGATCCAGCCAGACGCCGCGGCACTGCGGACAATAGTCGATCTCGATACCTTGGCGTTCGCTCATCACGAGCGCGACGCGGCAGGAGGGGCAAACCATACCAAGCAGGGAAGATGTCATCAGGGGCTCCAAACCTTTTTTAGAATGAGCCCGCTCGACCGAAACAATGGAAAGGGGCCCGTTATAGCGGTCCGACATCACGGCCGCTGAAAGCGGCAGTCAGAGGGGCCCGGCCCGCAACCGGGATTTAGGACTGGAGGGCCGGGCCTTCAAGGGCGTCGCAAGAATGATTTGTCCGCTATCGCGGATATGATCCTTCAAGCGCGGTCATTCGGCAGCCGCGCTGACGCCGGCGACGGCTTGAGCATCACCGCGATGTTGCCGGACAGTGCCGCCGATCCGCAGTCGAAGACACTCCCTTTAAGGTGTAGCGTTCCGGTGCCATAAGATGGCTGACGGAATATGCGCATCGCAGGAGAGACAGTTCATGACCAAAGGTTCGGATCTGTTCGTGGCGGCCCTCGAGAACGAAGGGGTCGAGCGGATTTTCGGCATTCCGGGCGAAGAGAATCTCGACATCGTCGAATCGATCCGCCGCTCGTCGATTCAGCTGATCCTGACCCGCCACGAGCAGGCGGCCGCCTTCATGGCCGCCACCTATGGCAGGCTCACCGGCAAGCCGGGCGTGTGCATCACCACGCTTGGTCCGGGCGCGCTCAATCTGACGAGCGGCTCCGCCTACGCGCTGCTCGGCGCGATGCCGATGATCATGATCACCGGCCAGAAGGGCATCCTTTCATCCCGGCAGGCACGTTTCCAGATCGTCGACATCGTCGCGGCGATGAAGCCGCTGACCAAGCTGTCGCGCCAGATCGTCTCGCCGAAGATGATCCCCTCGCTGGTGCGCGAGGTCTTCCGCGTTGCCCAGGAAGAGCGCCCCGGCCCCGTGCATCTGGAACTGCCGGAAGATATCGCGGCGGCCGAGTGCGAGCCGGTCGCGCTGGTGCCGACGCATCCGGTCGACCTGCCTCTGGCCAGCCCGGACGCGCTCGATCGCGCCGCCCGCATGATCATGGAGGCCAAGCGTCCGCTGCTGATGTTCGGCGCGGCGGCGTCACGCCCGCGCGTGACCCCTGATATCGCCCAGTTCGTGCTGCGCACGCAAATTCCCTATTTCACCACGCAGATGGGCAAGGGCACCGTGCCAGGCGGTACCGAGCTCTACATGGGAACGGCGGCGCTTTCGGAACGCGATTATGTGCACGAGGCCATCGAACAGGCCGACCTGATCATCACCATCGGCCACGACACGGTCGAGAAACCGCCCTTCATCATGGGCGCCAACGGACCGAAGGTCATCCATGTCGGGTACCAATCGGCCGATGTCGAGCAGGTCTATTTTCCGCAAGCCGAGATCGTCGGCGATCTCGGCCCTTCGCTGGCGCTGCTGGCCGATCGTGTAGAAGGCAAGATCCCCAACGCCCAGGCCCTGCTGCCACTGCGGGAAGGCATTTTGAACCGCATCGCCGCGCGCGCCACCGAAGACCGCTTCACGCCGCAGCGCATCGTGCACGACGTGCGCGCGGTGATGCCTGCGGACGGGATCCTCGCCCTCGACAACGGCATGTACAAGATCTGGTTCGCGCGCAACTACCGCACGCGCATGGCCAACACACTGCTGCTCGACAATGCGCTAGCCACCATGGGTGCGGGCCTGCCGTCGGCGATGATGGCGGCGCTACTCTATCCCAACCGCCGCGTCATGGCGATCTGCGGCGATGGCGGCTTCATGATGAACAGCCAGGAACTGGAGACGGCGGTCAGGCTCAAGCTCAACCTCGTCGTGCTGCTGCTGGAAGACCATGCCTACGGCATGATCCGCTGGAAGCAGGCGGTCGATGAGTTCCCGGATTTCGGCATGACCTTCGGCAATCCCGACTTCGTCAGATACGCCGAGGCCTATGGCGCCAAGGGGACGAGGGTCGATGCTATCACCGACCTTCGGCCCGCGCTGGAGCAGGCATTCGCCGGCGGCGGCGTGCATCTCGTCGTCGTGCCTGTCGACTATTCCGAGAACATCAGGGTGCTCGTCGACGAGTTGCGCGAGCGGCTGCCGGCGCCGCGGTCGACCTGACAGTTGCCGATCAAAGACGGCTGCGCGGCGTGGACAAAGTCCCGATCGCCGCGCAGCCGGACGTCCTATAGCTTGCAGTAAGGCGTCACCGGGGCGATCGTGCCGAAATCCTTGACGATCTCGTAGCTGATACCGTCCGCCGCCGCCTTGCCAACATAGGAATGGCAGAGCGTGTGATTGTTGCTGGCATCGACGCGGATCTTGCCTTGCGGCGCATCGAACTCGATTGTCGGCAGTGCCTTGAGCACATCGTCGTCCTTCAGCGATCCGGCCTTTTCGGCGGCCAGCGCATAGAGATGCAGGCCGTTATAGCCGGCTTCGCCGATGCCGTTGACCATCTTCTCCTGACCGAATTTCTCGCGGAAGCTCGAGATGAACTTCTTGTTGACCGGGTTGTCGAGCGCCATCCAGTAGGGCTGCGGCGCATAGGTGCCGGCGGCGACGCCGGGCGGCAGCGCATCCTTGTTGAAGACCTCGTCGAGCGGCGCGATCAGCGGCTGCTTGATGTCGAAGCTGCGATATTGCTTGAGCTGGGTGACGGCGTCGTTGCCGACCACCATCGACCAGACGACATCGGGCTTCAGCGACTTGATCTTCTGGAAGGCGGGGCCAAAATCCGTGGTGCCGAACGGATAATAGTCGGCGCCGATGATCTTGCCGCCGGCCTTCTCGTAGGCAGCCGTGATCGCCTCGGTCATCTTCTGCGGCCAGGCATAGTCGGAGGCCATGATGTAGATGGTCTTGCCGAGATTCTCGGCGACCCACGGCATCATCGGGTCGACCTGCTGCATCGGGATTGGTCCGGTGGCCACGAAGTAGCGGTTGCACTCGCCACCTTCGAAATTGGTCGGGTAGAAGAACAGCTTCTTGGCCTTCGAGGTCACGGAAAGCGTTGCACTCCGCTCGGGCGAAATGATCGTGCCCATGATCACGTCGACCTTGTCTTCGTTGAGGAGCTTGCGCGCCTTGTCGATCGAGCCCTTGGTCGTGGTCTGGTTGTCCTCGATGAACAATTCGACCTGGCGGCCGCCAATGCCGTTGGCGGCATTGAGTTCGGCGGCGGCCAGCTTGTAGCAATTGAGCAGCGTCTCGCCGAGGATCGCCTGCAGCCCGGTGATCGGGATCGACAGACCGACCTTGACGGTGTCGGCGGCACGCAGGATCGATGGCGCGCCGATCATGGCGAAGGCGGCGGCGGCGCCTGATTTCAGGACAGTTCTTCTGCTTATCATTGTTGTGTTCCCTTCCAGTCCAGGCGCGCCCCATGCACGCCTTACAAAGCCAAGAGGTCTTTCAGCAGGGTCTCGTCGGCGAACACCTCAGGGGTGCCTTCGTGCACGATCCTGCCCTTCTCCATCACCAGGCAGCGGTCCGCCGCCTTGAGAACGAGATCGAGATTCTGTTCGACGAGGACAATCGCGATGCCGCGCTCGCGGGCGATGCGCGGCACCAGTTCGGCGATCGACTGCACGATGTTCGGCTGGATGCCTTCCGAGGGTTCGTCGAGCAGCAGCACCGACGGTAGGCCGCACAGCGCGCGGCCGATAGCGAGCATCTGCTGCTGGCCACCCGAAAGGGTGCCGGCGACCTGCGCCTCGCGTTCGCGCAGGATCGGAAAATAGCCGAAGATGTCGGCCGGAATGCCGCCGGCGCCGCGATCTCGGGCGGCGCGGGTGCCGACTTCCAGGTTCTGCCGCACGGTCAGCTGGTTGAAGATGCCACGGCCCTGCGGCACATGCGCGATGCCCGCGCGCGCCCGGCGGAAGGCAGCGGCATTCGTGAGATCCTTGTCGCCGAGAACCACCGCTCCGCCGCTTACCTTCAAGCCGCCGGCGATGACGCGCAGCAGCGTCGTCTTGCCGGCACCGTTGCGGCCAAGCAGGCCGACGACTTCGCCCGGCGCGACGCTGAGGTCGATCCCGTTCAGCACCGGAAGCAGGCCGTAGCCGGCCGAAACAGCAACTGTCCGCAGCATGGTCAGCGCCTCCCCAGATAGACGTCGCGGACCATCTCGTCGGCCTCGATGTCGTGGAAAGGACCGCTGCGCAGCCGCCGCCCCTGATGCAGCACCAGCGTTTCGCAGTTCAACGCCCGCACGAAGCGGATGTCGTGCTCGACCGCGACGACCGAGAACTCGCCCTTGAGCCGCAGCAGCATTTCGGCGGTCGCCATCGTCTCCTGCGGCGTCATGCCGGCGGTCGGCTCGTCGAGCAGCAGCAGCCTCGGTTCGATCGCCAGCGCCATGCCGATCTCGAGCCATTGCTTCTGGCCGTGCGCCAGCGCGCCGGCCAGCGTGCTGGCGCGATTGCCAAGCGCGACCAGCTCCATCAGTTCACCGACCGGGCGAGCCGGCGAGGGCGCGCCCCACCGTGCGACCTTGAGGTTGTCTTCCACCGACAGGCTGGGAAAGACGGAAGGAATCTGGAACTTGCGGGCGATGCCGAGCCGCGCGATGCGATGCAGCGGCAGGCCGGCTATGTCGTGGCCGAGGAAGCGAACGCTGCCACTCGTCGGGCGAAGCGTGCCGGTCAGCACGTTGAGGAACGTGCTCTTGCCGGCTCCGTTCGGCCCGATGATGCAGCAGAGTTCCTTGTCGCGGACCGTCAGGTTCAACCCTTCGAGCGCTTGAAGCCCGCCGAACCGGATACCGACGTTTTCGGCCTGAAGCAGGACATCGCTCATTGCGCCTGCCTCCGGCCTTTGAACAGGCTCTTCAACCGCGCGTAGATCGACAGGATGCCGTCGGGCAGCAGAAAGACGATGATGACGAAGACGCAGCCGAGCAGAAGCGGCCACAGGCTCGGGTTGAAGCTGCTGATGGTCTGCTGCGCTCGTTGGATGACGATGGCGCCAAGCACCGGACCGAGCAGCGTGCCGCGTCCGCCGACAGCCACCCAGACGATGACTTCCGTCGACAGAAGCAGCCCGGAGAGGTCTGGCGCGACCAGCCCCGCCATGCAGACATAGAGTGCGCCGGCAAGCCCGGCGATTGCCGCCGACAGGATGAAGGTCACCAGCAGCCGCAATGGCGCATTGTGGCCGAGAGCCGCCGCCCGGACTTCATTGTCCTGGATGGCGGTCAGCACCGTGCCCCAGCGGCCACGGCTGATCGACCACAGCGCCAGCAAGACCAACGCGACGATGGCGGCCACGAAGATATAGGAGGGCAGATCCTGGCTGAGGTCGACATGCAGGCCGCCGACATCGAACGCGATCGGCGGGATGCCGATCAGCCCGCTGTCGCCGCCGGTGACCGAACTCCAGGAGACGGCGGCCTGCTGGCAGATCACGCCCATGGCCAGCGTGACGATGGTGAAGTAGCTGCCACGGATGCCGCCGAAAAACAGGAAGTAGCCGATGATGGCGGCGACGAAGGCAGCACCGGCCACCGCGCCCATGATGCCGAGCAGGCTGCCGAAGGGAATGGCGTCGTGGAGCGTGACCAGCGCCATGATGTAGCCGCCAATACCGAAGAAGGCGGCATGCCCGAAACACAGGATGCCGGTGCGGCCCCAGAAGAAATCGAGGCTCGCCGCGAACAGGCCGAAGATCAGCGCGTCGCGGATCACCGTCAGCTGGTAGCCGTCGGCCAGGAACGGATAGGCGACAGCAAGCGCCGCGCAGACGGCGAAGACCAGCAGCCAGTTGCGGTCCCGGGCGATCATCGCGACGCCCCGTTGAACAGGCCGTTGGGGCGCAGCCGCACGGCGACGATGGCCGCGAGCAGCACGATGGCTTGCGCCAGCGAGGGCGAGATCTGGTAGTTGAGCACACTGGTCAGTCCACCAACGAAGACGCTGCCGGCAACGAGCCCACCGATCGAGCCGACGCCCCCGACGATGACGACGAAGAAGGCGTTGGCGAGATAGTTCACTCCCATCTGCGGCAGCACGATCGCCAGCGGCGCGACCAGCCCGCCGGCCAGCCCGGCTATCGCCGCGCCGAAGGTGAAGGCGACGGCGTAGGTACGGCGCGTGTTGATGCCGACGCCCTCGGCCATTTCGCGGTTCTGGATGACGGTGCGGATATCGAGCCCGAAGGACGTCCGGTTGATCAGCAGGATGACGCCGAGCAGGGTCAGCATGGCAATCCCGATCAGGATCAGCCGGTACGCTGGATAGACGGTGAAGAACAGGTCGAGCGTGCCTTCGATGGGTGGCGTCACCGGCTTGGCTCCAAGACCGAAGGTCAGTTCCAGTCCTTGCTGCAGGATGAGGCTGACGCCCCAGGTGGCAAGCACGGTCGAGACCGGCCGCGAATAGAGATGGCGGATGATGGCGAATTCCAGGATGCAGCCGACCAGCGCGCCGGCAATCGGTGCGGCGGCCAACCCGACCCAGAAGGAACCGCCCACGCTCTGGACGAAGTAGACCGCGAAGGCGCCGACGGTGACGAATTCGCCATGCGCCAGGTTGGTGACGTTCATCAGGCCGAAGCTGATCGCCAGCCCGAGCCCGACCAGCATCAGGATGCTGATCAGTGTCAGCGCATTTAGCAATGTGGTGACGACAAAATCCATCGCGTCAGGCCGCGCTGGCGACGCGTTGGCGCAGGCCTGCGACCAAGCCTTCGGCGGCATCGATCACATCAGCCTGATGCGACTGCAACTCCTGCCCAGCCCACTCATCGATATGATCCGACAGCGGGTCGACCACTTCGGTCCGGTGATTGGCCAGCGTCTCGATGACGGCATGGCCGCAGAACGGCACATAGCCTTCCGAATAGCCGCCTTCATGGGTCATCATCAGCCGTCCGTTCGAAACTTCGGCGGCCAGCGCCACCATGCGCGCCGCGAGGCGCCGGAAGCATTCACTGTTCAGCATCATGCGGCCGAGCGGGTCGAAGCCCGACGCGTCGAAGCCGGAAGCGACGATGACGAGGTCCGGCTTGAAGGCGCGCAGTGCCGGGGCGACGACGCGGTCGAAGGCCGCCTCATAGGCGCCGGTCCCGCTGCCGGCCGGCAGGGGGATGTTGATGTTGTAGCCTTCACCTTCGCCTTGGCCAGTGTCGGCCAGCGCGCCGCGTCCGGTCGGATAGAGATTGTCCTGGTGCAGGGAAATGGTCAGCACCGACGGGTCGGAGTAGAACACCGTCTCGGTGCCGTTGCCATGATGCACATCCCAGTCGACTATCGCCGCGCGGTCCAGCAGGCCCTCATGCTGCAGCCGGCGCACCGACACACCGATGTTGGAGAACAGGCAGTTGCCCATTGCCTGGTCCGGCTCGGCGTGATGCCCCGGCGGCCGCGCCAGCGCGTAGGCGTTGTCGACCCGGCCGGTCAGCACCGCGCGCATCGCGGCATAGGTGGTACCAGCGGACAACAGGGCGATGTCGAAACTGTTGAGGCCGATCGGCGCCTGCGGCCCCGCGAAGCCGGAGCCGCGCTCGCTGAGCATTCTGATGTCGTCGACGTGGCGTTGCGTGTGGACGCGCAGGAGGTCTTCTACCGACACCGGTTCTGGAATGATCGGCACCAGATGGCGCGACAGGCCGCTGACCTGGATGAGGTTGTTGAGCCGGCGCTTCGACCCGGGCGATTCCAGGTGCCGGCCAGGTTCCACGAAACGGCCGGGCGGCATCATGTCGGCGCTGGAGCCGGTGTCGTGCCACATCAGCTGTTCGTGAAAAACGTAACCTGTCGCCATCCGCAACGTCTCCTAAAAACAAAGGGACGCTAGCAGGCTAACGATCGCGTAGCCCGACCCCAAAGAAGGGTTGCGCCGGATGTCTATACCCCTCCTTTCGGAGGGGGCCGGAGGTTTGCGGCGGCCTGCGCGGCGCGCACGGCCTGGACCCGGTTCGACACCGAGAGCTTGCCGAAAATGTTCTTCAAATGCCATTTGACCGTCGTCTCGCTCACCGACAGCGCGATCGCGATATCGCGGTTGGACATGCCTTCCGACAGGCAGCGCAGCAGCTCGGACTCGCGCTGGGTGAGCTGTTCCTTCTCGGCAACCGGCGCGGCCGGCTTGCGCGTCGCCACCGGCATTGTCTGCGCGGCATCGATGATGCGCGTTGCGTAGGATGACAGCGACGGGTCGGTCTTCGCCTGAGCTGCCCGCAGCCGCATCAAACTTTCGAGGACAGGCCTGCCCTCGTCGACGAAGGAGCGGATGAAGCCGGAGGGCCGCGCAAAGCGTAACGCTTCGAGGAGATGGCGATCGACCTCGCGCGGGTCATGGCCGGCGCCCTTGGCGCGCAGGATCAGCGCCAGTATGTGGCGGCGCATGCGCCCGCTGCCTTTCGTTCGCACCAGCAGATCGTCGAAAATCGCCGCGGCCGCGGCATAGGATTTCTCCGCCGTCAGCAGCCTGCCTTCGGCGAAGTATTCGAACTCGTTGGCAACGCTTGGGAAGGTCTCGCTCCGATCGCGGCGATGTTCGTCGAGCAGGGCGCGCGCTTCCACGGTGCGGTTCTGATCGATCAGCAGCCGGATGCGATCATGAACCAGAATTGAAGCGAGGCGGCGATAGACGGAGCCGCGCACACGCTGGTAGACGCGCTCCAGCATTTCCAGCGCGGCGTCGCCCCGACCGGTCAGCTGCAGCACGCGGGCATAGGTCGGCACGCTGGCCAGGGGATAGACGATGACCGCGGCGCCCTCGATCAGCGGCCCGAGATTCTCGACCAGCGTCAGCGCCTCGCCGGATGCGTTGGTCTCGTAGGCAAGTTCGGCAAGCAGCGTTCCGGCGAGCGCCTCGGCATAGGAATTCGCGCCGATCCGCGTCCTCGCCTCGATGATCGCATTACGCAGCAGCCGTTCGGCGGCGGGCAGGCGTCCGGCCGAGCGTTCGATGACGGCCATGTAGCAATTGGCGATGGTGACGCCGAGCAGGCTGCCGCTTCTCTCGTGAGCCTTGCGCGCGGCATCCACCGCCGCACGCGCCCCTTCGAGGTCACCGAGCGCATAGAGATTGTAGCCGATGACATTGGCGGTCGCCCCTTCCATGAACCACGCGTCGGGCGCGATGACACGCAGGGCGGCCAGCGCGGTGTTGCGTGCGTCCTCGAACTGTTCCAGCGTGCTGTGGACGGCGGCGGTGAGAACGGCGAGTTCGGCTTCGATCGTGGTGCCGGTCAGCGTGCCCGGATCCTTGCCATCGCTTGGCCCGGTTTCGACAAGCTTGCGCGCATTGCTAAGCGTGTGCTGGGCAAGCTCGGGCTGGCTGCTGTGCACCGCCAGCCACAGCACGACGAGTTGCAGACGGATGCGTTGGTCGACCAGTTTTCTGGGCAGCAGCGCCAGCAACTGGCGCACATAGAGAAGCTGGCACTGGGCGATGAGCTCAAGCGCATTGTTCTCGACGAACACCGCCGCGCGGGCCTGGTCACCGGCGGCCAGAGCGTGCCCGATCGCCTCGGTCAGCATCTTGCGTTCGCCGAACCATTCCGAAGCCGCAAGGTGCAGCGGCGCGATCATCTCCGGTTCACGCCGTTCCATCTCGCGGCTGAGGAAATCGTGGAACAGATGATGATAGCGGAACCAGCGCCGCTCTTCGTCAAGCGGCACCAGGAATAGGTTGCGGGTCTCGATCTCGGCGATATCGGCCTCTGCGTCCGCCGCGCGCAAAACCGCCCGGCACGCCTCGGCGCTGAAGCGCTCGAAGATCGAACTGTGGAGCAGGAACTTGGCCAGCGCTGGCGGCAGCTCCAGGAACACTTCTCCCATCAGGAAGTCGGCGACGTTGCGGTTGGCGCCGGTGAAATTGCCGATGACGGTTTCTGGAGCATGCGCGGCGCTGAGCGACAGCGAGGCAAGTTGCAGGCCGGCGGCCCAGCCTTCGGTCCGTGAGCACAGGGTCTCCACCGTGCCGCTGCTGACGCTGAGGCCGAGCTTGTCGTTGAAGAACGCTTCGGCTTCGGACGAGGCGAAGCGCAGATCGTCGGGGCCGATTTCGAAAACGTCGCCAAGAACCCTGAGCTTGCCGAGCTGCAGGTCGGGCAGGTTGCGCGAACCGATGACGAAGACGACGTTGGCCGGCGCCTGCCGTGTCAGCCGCTCCATGAACCGCTTCACCGCCGGCGCTTCGATGGCGTGGTAGTCGTCGAAGAACAGGGTTATGTCTGCGTCGCGCGCGGCAAGACCTGCCACAAGCGCCGCGAGCACGACATCGAGCTGCGGGATCGGGCTCGACTGGAAGGCAAGGTCGAGCTCGGCCGGGCTCTGGACGAGGTGGCGCAGTGCGCCGACCAGATGCGACAGGAAGGCGCCTTCGTCATTGTCCATCGCCTCGCAGGACAGCCATGCGGTCAACCGGCCGTGGCGCGCGACTTCCGCGGCCCACTGCGTCATCGTCGTCGACTTGCCGAAGCCGGCGGGCGCGGCAAACAGCACGATGCGCGTGTCGACATGCCGCTCCAGCTTCGACAGGATGGTCTCGCGCCGTACCCACCGGCGATGGTGGGGCGATGCCTGGCTGGCGGGGTGCGAAGACGGTCTCATCTGACGCCGGGCATCCATTCCGTTTCGATCAGCGGGATTTGCGGTGCGCAATCGCGTGGCAAGGTTCCCTTGATCCGGGGATCGTCGGTGATTTCGAAACCCGCCGCATACGGTTCAAATCCGCAAGCCCTGTAGAAACCGATGACGCTGTGATGATCGATGCTGCTGGTGTGCAGCCAGATACGGCTTGGGCCGAGGCTCCATGCCTGACCGAGCGCGCCGGCCATCAGCCGCTTGCCGAGGCCTCGGCCGGTCAAGGAAGGGAGCAGGCCGAAATAGGTGATCTCGATCTCGCTGTTTTCGGCCACTCGCAACTCGACCATGCCGACATGTGCGCCGCTCTCGTCGTGAGCGTAGTAGATATGCTGGCGAGGATCGGAAAAATGCGTGGCGATTTCGGCATCCGTCATTTCGGCGGCGCGATCCCAAAGCCAGGGAGTGCCGATCTCGAGGAAGGTCGCGCGGTAGGAGGCAGTGTCGGGCTTTGTGATACGGGTCATTGCCAGCGGTCGGGCGAGACCCGGCACTGGCGCGCGCGCCTCCATCCACGTCACCGCATTGACGATCTTGCCGGCCGGTACACGCCGGTAACCGGACGCGAGATCGGTGACTTCATCCGGCAATGTGCCCTCGGTGACCAGCATTTGTCCTCGATCTTTCGTCGCGCCGCATTGCCGGCCTGCAAGAAGCTGATGCCAACTCTGTGCTCGCCTGCCAAGAGGTTCCACAGGTGGGTCATGATTTTGGCCCGCCTGTCACTTGCATTTCAAGGGAATGGCATATGAGATATGATACACCATCCATAGGGAAAGCGGAACATCATGCCTGAGCGTATTGCCGACGAAGCCATTTTGCGCGCGGTTGACGACGGCTTCACGCGGCAGGTCGCGTTCCTGGCGGACCTTGTACGCTTTCCCTCTCAACGCGGCGAGGAGCACGCAGCGCAGAGCTTCATGGCGGCGACCTACGAGGCCAATGGCTACGCGGTCGACATGTGGCGTGTCGACGTCGACGACATTCGCGGCCTGCCGGGTTTTTCGCCGGTGGCGGTGTCCTATGACGATGCCTTCAATGTCGTCGCAACCCACACACCACGAAACGCGACCGGCCGCTCGCTGATCCTCAATGGCCACATCGATGTGGTGCCAACCGGACCGCTCGACCGCTGGGCCCGTGACCCCTACGATCCGGCGATCGAGGATGGCTGGATGCATGGCCGTGGCGCCGGCGACATGAAGGCCGGCCTGTCGGCTTGTCTCTATGCGCTGGCCGCCTTGCGCAGCCTTGGCTATCAGCCGGCCGCGAAAGTGTTCCTGCAGTCGGTGGTCGAGGAAGAGTGCACCGGCAATGGCGCGCTCGCTTGCCTGCAGCGTGGCTACCGTGCCGACGCGGCCTTCATTCCCGAACCGCTGGAACCGAGATTGATGCGGGCACAGGTCGGGCCGATCTGGTTCAGGGTCGAGGTCGACGGCGATCCGCAGCATGCGTCGGGCGCTTTCTCCGCCGGCGCCAACGCCATCGAAAAGGCCTTCGTCATCATCCAGGCGTTGAAGCAACTGGAAATCGTCTGGAACACGCGCAAGGTGGATGATCCGCATTTCTGCGATCACCCCCATCCGATCCGCTTCAACCTCGGCAAGATCGAAGGCGGCGAATGGACGTCGAGCGTTCCGGCGCGCTGCGTCTTCGAAATGCGGGTCGCGACCTATCCCGGCCAGAAGCTGGAAGACGCCAGGGCCGAGCTCGAAGCCTGCATCGCCGATGCGGCCCGGGCCGATCCATTCCTGGCCAATCGCCCGCCCAAAATGACCTATAATGGCTTCATGGCCGAAGGCTATGTGCTGGAGGGCGCCGACGAGATGGAAGCCGTGCTGCGGCGCAGCCATACCGCTGTGTGGGGCGAGCCGCTGCAGGAGCATGTCACCTCGGCGACAACGGATGCGCGTTTCTTCGGCCTCTATGCCGACACGCCGGCGATCGTCTATGGCCCGATCTGCCGCATGCCGCATGGCTATGACGAGGCGGTCGATCTCGATTCGGTGCGCAAGGTCACCCAGACCATCGCGCTGTTCATCGCCGGCTGGTGCGGTCTCGAGCCGATCGATCCCGAGGTGAGATCATGAATGCGTCAGTGCCCGATGCTTTCGGCGAAACGCTCGCCGAGGACGCGCCTGACGTTTCGATCGCCGATGCTTTGGCCATTTTGCGCCGACACTACGGGCTGACCGGCACCGCGCGTCCGTTGCCGGGCGAACGCGACCACAATTTCCACATCCAGACCGAAGGCGAGGGCGAGTTCGTCCTGAAGGTCTCCCATCCGGCCGAAGAGGCCGGCTTTACCGACTTTCAGAACAAGGCGCTCGACCATATCCTTGCAGTCGACCCGACCTTGCCGGTCCCCTCGGTGCGCAAAAGCCTTGCGGGCGATGCGCAGTTTGCGGTCAGCATCGAGGGAGCGCCGCAACGCATCATCCGGCTGGTCACCTATCTGCCCGGCCAGTTGCTCTCGCGCTCGCCCGCCTCGGAGGCGCAGGATCGCAATCTCGGTATCTTCCTCGCCCGGCTTGGACGGGCACTGCGCGGCTTCTTCCACCCGGCCGCCGGCAGCGACCTGCTCTGGGACATCCGCAAGGTGGCGAAGACCCGGCCGATGCTGGCGCATATCTCGGATGCTCGCCACCGTGCCATAGTCGAGCGCGTCATCGACGCCTTCGAGGAGCATGCGGCGCCGGTTATCCCCGGCCTGCGCGCGCAGATCGTCCACAACGACATGAATTCCTACAATGTGGTGATGGAGGCCTCGCGGCCGGAAATGGTGAGCGGCATCCTCGATTTCGGCGACATGATCCATTCGCCGCTGATCTGCGACCTCGCCATCGGCGCCGTCTATCGCTGGCCGGCGCAAGGTCATCCGCTGGCGCCCGCCGCCCGCTTCGTCTCCGGTTACCAGTCGGTGCAGCCGCTTGAAGCAGAAGAAATCGGCATCCTTTTCGACCTGATCCGTGCCCGCCTTGCGCTCATCGCCAACATCGCCAGCTGGCAAGCGGAGCGCTTCCCGGCCAAGCGCGATTATGTCCTGCGCCTCGCCACCGAAGTCTGGACCTCGCTCGAACGGCTGGACGAGCTGTCGTCAGCCGCCGCCCGCCGTTATTTTCTCGATCATTCCAATCCGGAGTAGATGCTCGTGTCCCAGTCCTCGCCATATGCTGCAAACGCCGTCGCTTCGGCGCAAGAGCACGCCCTGCTCGAGCGCCGCGCCAGGCTGCTTGGGCCGACCTACCGCGCCTTCTATCGCAACCCGATCCATCTGGTGCGCGGCAGAGGCGTCTGGCTCTATGATGCTCAAGGGCGCAAATTCCTCGATGCCTACAACAATGTCGCGTCGGTCGGGCACTGTCATCCGCGTGTCGTCGAGGCGCTGTCGGGTCAGGCCGGCACGCTCAACACACATACCCGCTATTTGAGCGAGATCATCCTCGATTACGCGGAAAGACTGCTCGGCAGCCTGCCGCCGCATCTCGGCCACGCCATGTTCACCTGCACCGGCAGCGAGGCCAACGACCTTGCCATCCGCATCGCCCAGCATTCGAGTGGCGGCACTGGCGTCATCATCACCGACTTCGCCTATCACGGCGCGACGATCGCGACCGCGCAGCTGTCGCCGGCGGCGGTCGGGGCCAAGGGCGTGCCGGCACAGCACAGGACCGTGGCAGCGCCGGACACATTCCGCGACCATGGCCGCGCCGCGCATGATTTCGCCAGGAATGTCGCCGCCGCCATCGAGGATATGCGCGCGCAGAATATCCGCCCGGCCGCGCTGCTGCTCGACTCGGCCTTTTCCAGCGACGGCATTTTCTTCCCCGAAGCTTCTGTCATGCGCGAGGCGGCGGATCACGTCAGGAAGGCCGGCGGCATCGTCATCGCCGACGAGGTCCAGTCCGGCTTCGGCCGGCTCGGCCAAGGCATGTGGGGCTTCGCCAATTACGGCCTCGAGCCCGATATCGTCACCATGGGCAAGCCGATCGGCGACGGGCATCCGATGAGTGCGGTGATCGTGCGGCCTCAGCTCGTCTCTTCGTTCGGCTCGAACACCGGCTACTTCAACACGTTCGGCGGCAATCCGGTCGCCGCGGCCGTCGGCATCGCTGTCCTCGACGTGATCGAAAGCGAGGGACTGATCGAGAATGCACGGGTGGTCGGCGCCTATACGCGCGACTTGCTCGATTCCTTGCAAGGCCGCCACGGCATGGTCGCCAACGTCAGGCACAACGGCCTCTATTTCGGCGTCGAGTTGACGGCGGGGAGCGATGAGGCGCTGGCTGCCAGCAAGACCTCTTCCGTCGTCGAAGCGATGCGCGAGGATGGCGTGCTGATCTCGTCGTGCGGTCCGCGCGGCAATGTGCTGAAAATCAGGCCGCCGCTGCCGTTCGCCCGTGACAATGCCGAGCAGCTGGCCGAGACGCTCGATCGCGCCTTGTCGAACTGGTGACCAGAGCGGGCCGCGCATGCTGAAGCTGGAACATCAAACCCTCAACGACCGCGCCTATGGCGCGCTCAAGCAGGAGTTGATTTCAGGCGGCTTCAGCCCGGGCCAGACGCTCGTCATCCGCAAGCTCGCCGAGACGTTCGGCATCTCGACCACGCCGATCCGGGAGGCGCTGCAAAGGCTGGTCGCCGAGCGGCTGCTCGAGATGCAGAACAACCGCTCGATCATTGTGCCCTTGCTGTCGGCCCCTGCTTTCGAGGAACTGACCCATATCCGTATCGCGGTCGAAGGGCTGGCAGCTGAGATGGCCGCGTCGCTGATGACGGAAGATGGGTTGGTGGACATACAGGCGACGCTGGCCGGTATGCAGCGCGCCATCGAGGCCGGCGATGCCAAGGCCTATCTCTCGCTGAACGAGGCCTTCCACTTCGCCATCTACCAGCATGCCGGCGCGCCGATCTTGTTGAACATGATCCGCGACCTCTGGGGCCGGGTCGGTCCTTATCTCAAGCTGTTGATGCAGGCCGATCGCTACATTCCGCGGTCGAACGACGCGCATCGCAGGATCGTTGCCGCCTTGGAGCAGCGCAATGGCCCCGCCGTTCGGGTTTCGCTCGAACAGGACATCGCAATGGCCGCCGCGGTTCTTTCCGAAAATCTTCGCACGGCGCGCTGATTGCAGGGCAGGCGCGGCCGGCTTATGCCGTCTCGTCCATCCGGTCGCGCAGAATGCTCCAGCCGAGCAGCATGTTGGGCGCATGCCGCAGCAGGGCGTGGAACGGGATCGGCGCCGGCGGCGCGAAAGGCAGCGGCAGGTCGCCGGCGTCGGTTCCAGCGGCCCAATCGGCCAGTACCTTGCCCATCGCCGTCGTCATGGCGATGCCGCGTCCATTGCAGGCACGGCCGGCGATCAGGCCGGGGCCGAGATCCAGGATGTGCGGCAGGAAATCCGGTTCGACCGCTGCCATTCCCGACCAGCTATAGGCAAGCGGCGGCAGGTCGGGCAGATCGAGGTGCTCGGCGAGCCGCCGCCAGATCGTTTGCGGAACGCGCGTGTCGGCACCGGCGCTCAGAATATGCATGCCGCCGCTGATCAGTCGGTTGTCGGCATCGAAGCGGAAGGTGAAGAGATTGCGCCTGGTGTCGCCGACACCCTGCCCGCCGGGAAGCAGGCGCGCGCGGGTTTCGAGTGGCAGGGGCCTTGTCGCGATCTGGAAAACTTTCAGCGGAAAATAGGTCCGCTGCAGCGTCTGAAAGAGCGGACCGCCATAAGCGTTTGTGGCGATCAGCACCTTGGCCGCGCGCACTGAGCCCGATGGCGTTTTCAGCGACCAACCATCGCCCATGCGATCAACCGACGTCACACGTGTCCGCTCGAAAATCCGCGCGCCCGCCCTTTCCGCCGCATCGGCCAACCCGCGTGCATAGGCGACCGGATTGATGACGCCGCCCGAACGGTCCATCCATCCTCCGACATAGCCGCGCGCGCCGGTCAGCGCTTCCACCTCCTGCCGATCCAGGGTTACGGCAGGCCGGCCCCGCAAGGCCCATTGTTGCGCACGTGATTGGACCTTTTCGAAGGTCGCCGCCGAGTGCGCCGGCTGGATCCAGCCGCTCTGTACGGCGTCGCAGTCGATGCCGTGCTGCCGGATCAGGCCGAAGACAAGGTCGGCACTGCCGGCGGCGAAATCGATCAGCCTTTCGCCTCGCTCCGGTCCGAGATGCGCGAGGATGCTGTCAGGGTCCATCTTGGCGAAGTTCGGCACGACGAAACCGGCATTCCGGCCCGTCGCGCCCCAGGCGATGATCTCGGCTTCGAGAACCGCGACCGAGATGCCTTTTCCGGCGGCGTGCAGGGCGGTCGAAAGGCCGGAAAAACCACCGCCGACAATGGCGAGGTCGACGTCGATCTCGCCATGCAGGGCAGGCCGCTCGCGGGGGCTGCGGCTGATGGCGTGCCAGAGCGAGGCGCCATGCGCCTCCTGCCGGACCACGGCATTCATGAGTTGGAACTGCTCTTGGCCGCGGCCAGCTTCGCCCGCTTGCCGAAACGTGGCCGTCGTGGCCTGTCGCCGAACAGCCCGTTCGGCCGGACCAGCAGGATGACGCAAAGCATGACGCCGATGGCGACGATCTGCAGCGAGGCGGCGCGCGCCTGCTGCTCCGGCGGGAACAGCACGCTGGTCAGCGTGCCCGACCCGGCCCAGATCGCCCAGACCAGGATGCTGCCGATGACGGCGCCGAGATTGCTGCCCGAGCCGCCGACGATCAGCATCACCCAGACCTGGAAGGTCAGGATCGGCAGATAATTGTCCGGCGCGATGAAGCCGGTGAAATGCGCCTGCAGCGCGCCGGCCAGCGCCATGATGGCGCCGCCGACGGCAAAGGCCTGGACGCGGTAGAAGCGCGCGCTCTTGCCGAGCGAAATCGCCGCTCGTTCGTCCTCCCGCAGCGCCTTGAGCACGCGGCCCCACGGGCTGCGTGACAGATGCTCCAGGGCGAGATAGGCGATCAGCGTGACAGCCGAGACGACGGCAAGGTTGGACAGGTTGAACAGCAGCGGCGTTTCGGCGAGGCTGCCGAAGGGACGCGGGACGAAACCGATGCCGAACGGCCCGCCGGTCAGCTTCTGTGCGTTGAGCGCGACCAGTTGTACGACCACCGCGACGCCGAACGTGGTGATCGCCAGGTAGTCCGACCTGAGGCGCAGCGTGGCCACGCCGGTCAGCGCCGCGGCAAGGCCGCCGACGATCATGGCGCCCAGCCAGCCGACGAGGATAGGCAGGCCGAAGCCGCCCAGTCTTGCGGCGTCATCTGGCGTGGTCAGCAGTGCGGACGTATAGGCGCCGATGGCGACGAAGCCGGCGAGGCCGACATTGAACAGGCCGGTCAGCCCCCATTGCAGATTGAGCCCCAGCGTGACCAGCGAGAAGATCAGCGCGGTTGTCAGGAAGAAGGCCCCGTAGCCGACGAGATCGATCATCTTTCCCTCACGCCAAAGAGGCCGATCGGCCGCACGAACAGCACCGCCATCAGGATCATGAAGGAGACGGCGGCGCGCCATTCGGCGCCGATCAGCTGCACCGCGCCGGCTTCGGCGAGCCCGATGATCAGGCCGCCAAGCACCGCACCCGGGATGCTGCCGATACCGCCGAGGATGGCGGCGGCGAACATCGGCAGCAGCATGTCGAAGCCCATGAACGGGCGGATCTGCACCAGAATGCCGATCATCACGCCGGCCACGCAGGCCAATGCGCCGCCGACGATCCAGGTGACGCGCACCACCTTGGCGACATCGATGCCGACGATGCGCGCCAATGCCGCGTTCTGGCTCAAGGCCTGCATCGAGCGGCCGGTCTGCGTGCGCGTCATCAACAGATGCACGCCGAGCACGAGGATAGCGGTCAGCAGCAGCAAGGCGATCTGGTCGGGCGTGATGCGGATGCCGAAGCCAACCGGCATGGCGATCTGGATGGCCCGGCTGAAATAGGTCGGCCGCGAGGTGAAGGTGAATTCGAGCAGGCTCCGCAGTGCCATGGAGGCGCCGAAACTCGCCATCACAACGATGATCGCCTGGCCTTGAGAGCGCAGCCGCGAAAACAGCACCTTGTCGAGCAGCAGCGCCAGCAGCGCGGTGAATGCCATGCCAATGATCAGCGCAACGATGAGCGGCCAGCCGAAGGACAGCGGCGCGATCGGCGCCACCTTGCCGAATGTCGCGCCGATGGCGCTGACCACGGCCAGTGTCGCATAGGTCCCCCAGGCCATGAAGTCGCCATGGGCGAAGTTGGAGAAACGCAGGATCGAATAGGTGAGCGTCACGCCGATGGCCCCGAGGCCGATCATCGAGCCGGTCAGCAATCCGTCGACGATGAACTGAAGGCTCATGCCGCGCCTCCCTGTCCGGCCTGTGACGTCTTTTCCGCCTTGAGCGGGCGCTGGCCGAGATAGAGTTCGGCGACGACCGGGTCGCTCCAAAGTTCGGAGGCGACGCCCTCGTGGCGGTCCTTGCCCTCGACCAGCACATAGGCCCGGTCGCCGATGGCAAGCGCTGCCTTGGCGTTCTGTTCGACCAGAAGGATGGTGACGCCGGACCTGCGGATGCTGGCCAGCATTTCGAACACCATGGAGACGAATTTCGGTGACAGGCCGGCGGACGGTTCGTCCAGCACCAGCACCTTGGGGTGGACGATCAGCGCCCGCGCGACAGCCAGCATCTGCCGTTGGCCTCCCGACAGGTTGCCGGCGGCCGTGCGGCGCTGGCGGACGAGGTCTGGGAAGGCGGCATACATTTCCTCGATGCGGGCAGGGATTTCCCGCCGCTCGAGGATGCCGCAGGCGACCCTGAGATTGTCCTCGACCGACATCAGCGGAAAGATGTTCTCGGTCTGCGGCACGAAGGCGAGGCCAAGCCGCACCATGGTATGGGCAGGTGCTGCGGTGATGTCCTTGCCGTCCAGCAACACCGTGCCGCCGGTGATCGGGACGAGGCCGGCGATCGCCTTGATGAAGCTCGACTTGCCGGCGCCATTGGGGCCGAGCACGACGACGATCTCCCCCTTGCTCACGGTGATCGAAGCGCCACGCACGATCGGCACGCCGGGTTCATAGCCGGCTTCGAGATTGCGGACATCAAGGACGGTCTCGCTCACGCCGCGCCTCCGAGATAGGCCTCGATGACGCGCGGATCGCGGGCCACTTCTTCCGCCGTTCCTTCGCTCAGCAACTGGCCGCTCGCCATGACGAGGACGCGATGGCAGAGCCGAGTCACCATGTCGATGTTGTGCTCGATCAACAGGAAGGTGATGCCGCGCGCATTGATGTCGCGGATGCGGTCGATGATGACTTCCAGAAGCGTCGCGTTGACGCCGGCCGCCGGTTCATCGAGCAGGATGATCGCCGGGTCGGCCATCATGACGCGGGCGAGTTCGAGCAGCTTGCGCTGGCCGCCCGAGAGCACGCGCGCCGGCTGATGGGCGAGGTGGGTGAGGGTGACGAGTTCCAGCAGTTCGAGCGCCTTTGTCCGGGCGGCTCCTTCCTGCGCCGCCACCCGCCACGGCGTGACGAAGTTGGCGAGCAGCCTTTCGCCGGCCTGGCCCTGCGCCGCCAGCATGATGTTTTCGATCAGCGTCAGATTGGGCAGCGGGCGCGGAATCTGGAAGGTGCGGCCGAGCCCGCGACCGATGCGCAGGTGAGCGGCTTCGCCGGAAACGGGCGTACCGTTCAGGAGGATGTCGCCGCTGGTCGGCAATATGCTGCCGGCCAGCAGGTCGAACATGGTGGTCTTGCCCGCTCCGTTTGGCCCGATCAGACCAAGGATTTCTCCTGCTTTGACGTCGAACGAGACATCATTGACGGCGACGAGGCCGCCGAAACGCCGCACGACGTTCCTTGCCGTCAGCACCGGCGCACGGGTCTCTCGCCCTTGCCGTCTGGCTGCCTCGCTCATCTAGACCCTCTGGCCGAAGACGATCGTCGCCGTCTCCTGATTTTTGATTTGTGATCACGCTTGCTTTGATCACGATATTCGGCTTTAATTTCCTCCGCAAGCCGAAAACGGGCCGAGAACGGAATTCCATGCAAAAGGCTGCCGTCGAAAAGAACAACGAGGCGATCGCGGCCCAGCTTGCGCCGGTCGGCCGCGAGACCGTGCAGGATCGCGTCTATTCCGAATTGCGCCGCGCCTTGATCGGCGGCCTGTTCGAACCGAGCCAGGTGCTGACCATCCGTGGGCTTGCCGATGCGCTGGTTACCTCGACCATGCCGGTGCGCGAGGCGCTCGGACGGCTGATCACGGAGAAGGCGCTGGAGGCGTTGCCCAATCGTTCGGTGCGTGTGCCGCCAATCACGCTCGATCGCCTCGATGATCTCCTGCGGGCTCGCATCCTGATCGAGGGCGAGGCGATCGCGCTGGCCGCCGCCCGCATGGGTCCGCGCCAGATCGCCACCATCGAAACCATTCTGGCCGAATGGGACGAAATGCGGGCGCTGAAGCACAAGAAGGATGTCGACCGCGAAGTGACACTCAACCAGAGCTTTCACTTCGAGATTTACCGCTCCTGCGGCTCGGCCGTGCTGATCCCGATGATCGAGAGCCTGTGGCTGCAATCGGGGCCATGCATCCGCGTCGCCATCTATGCCTTCTCGGAAGCCGGCGAGGTCGACACCGCGCAGTATCACCGCCGCATTGTCGAGGCGCTGGCCACGCAGGACGCACAGGCGGCGCGCGCCTCGCTGGTCGCCGACATCAGCCGGCCCTTCACCTTCCTGCGCAGCAAGCTGCAATCCGCGGCTGGGAAAGATCAGACATGACCTCCATCCGGATCACCGAACCACACTCGAAGCTTTCCGTCACGGCTGTGCTGCTGCCAGTGAAGGCGCCGGAAAACGCAGACTTCCTCACAGCGTATCTCGCCGCGCCACGCGTCGTCCCAGGCATCCATGCGATGTGGACCGGACCTGAGATTTCCTGTCCGGTTCCATCAGCCGATCTCGAGGGGCAGGCCTATGCCCGACCGCTGCCGGCGGAGAACGCCACCCTGACGCCGCAGCCCGGAGATATCGTGCTGTCCTACGTGCCGCCGCGCATGTGGGGCGGCAATCCCAATGCGATCTTCGACATCGGCCTGTTCTATGGGCAAGGGGCGCGGCTTCTGTTCCCGATCGGCTGGCTGGCCGGCAGCGTGGTGGCACAGGTGGTTGCCGAGGAGCGCGAACAGTTCGCAGCCGCCTGCGGCGTCATCCGCCGCACCGGCGCCTGCGATATCACTTTCAGCCTGATGGGGGTCTGACATGGCTGACGACAGTTTCGAACTCTTCGATCTTCGCGTCGAGGCGGTCATCCCCGAAGGCAAGCCGATCTATTGCGGCGCCAAGGCCGGCGACTATTTCGAACTCAAGGGCGAGATGCTGTCGATGCCGGCCGGACAAGGCTTTTCGATCTATTCGCTCGCTGCCGTGCTGCCGCTGCTTGCGGCAAAGCAGCGCCCGACCCACGCCAATGACTGGATGACCTCGGACGCCGAGATCGCCTGTCCCGATCCCAATTGCGCCAGCAGGCTGCGGATCGTCAGGCTGGCCAAGCGGCGGTTCAGCCATGCCGAAACCACGGCCGTGCCGCTGCCGAAGGAGAATGAACAGAGATGAGTGCCAAGACCTTCGAACTCGGCCCCGGCTACGCGATCTCGCGCGTCATCCGCGGTGGCTGGCAACTCGCCGGCGGTCACGGCGCCATCGACCGCAGCCAGGCGGTGACCGACCTGATCGCCACTTTCGATGCCGGTATCTGGACCTATGACTGCGCCGACATCTACACCGGCGTCGAGGAACTGATCGGCGCCGCGCGCCTGCGGCTTGCCAATGAGCGCGGCCTCGATGCGGCGGCCAGGATGAAGGTGCATACCAAGCTGGTGCCAGATCTGGAACGGCTGGCCGGCATCAGCCGCGACTATATCAGGGGCATCGTTGATCAGTCGCTTCGCAGGCTGAAGACCGAGCGGCTCGATCTCGTGCAGTTCCACTGGTGGGACTATGCGCAGCCTCGCTATGTCGAGGCGATGGGCTGGCTCGACGAGCTTCGGCGCGAAGGCAAGGTGCGCAATCTCGGCACCACCAATTTCGACACGCCCCGGCTCGCCGAAATCCTGGCCGCCGGCATCCCGCTGGTCAGCCAGCAGCTGCAATATTCGGTGCTCGACCAGCGGCCTGCGCACAGCCTCGCCGCACTTGCGAAGACAAACGGCGTCAGCTTCCTCTGTTACGGCTCGGTGGCGGGCGGCTTCCTCAGCGACAGATGGCTCGATGTGGCCGAACCCGCGACGCCGCTCGAAAACCGGTCGCTGGTCAAATACAAGCTGATCATCGATGATTTCGGCGGCTGGGACCTGTTCCAGCAACTGCTTCAGGCGTTGAAGATCGTAGGCGATCGTCACTGCGTCGACATTGCCACCATCGCCAGCGCCTGGGTGCTGGAGCAGCCGCAAGTGGCCGCCGTCATCGTCGGTGCCCGCAACCAGGCGCACGCGCTGGCCAACGCCAAGATCATGGATATCGAACTCGATGCCGATGACCGCGCGCGGATTGCTGCCGTCATAGCGCAGGGTGCCGGTCTTGAGGGCGACGTCTACACACTGGAGCGTGACCGCAATGGCCGCCACGGCTCGATCATGCACTATAATCTCAACGCGGGCCGGGTGTGAAACGATGGACGACAGGCTGTTTTCGCAGGCCAGCGCCGAAGTCATCGACCTGCACCGCTTCTTCACCGACTGGTTCGTCGCCGCGCGCGCCGACAAAGTGGATTTCGGCCGCTTCGAAGCCGTCATGGGCGAAGGCCTGACCATGATCGCACCAGGCGGTCAGATACTCGATCGTGACGCCGTGGTTGACCACGTCCGCTCCAGCCGCGCCACATGCGACGACGGCTTCGCCATCTCGATCGAGGACATCAAGCCCGGCTGGCAGGGCGGCGATACGATCGTCGTCCTCTATGTCGAGGCGCAGTTGCGCGGCGGCAAGCATAGCCGCCGCCAGTCGAGTGCCGTTTTCACCACCAGTTCATCGGCGCCCAATGGCGTCCAATGGCGGCATCTGCATGAAACCTGGCTGCAGGTGCCGGAACACTGACACTTTCCAGACGTCAAACCAGTTCGTATAAACTCAAGGGGAACAACAATGAGAAAGACGATACTCCAACTCACCACCGCGCTCGCTCTTGTCACGATTGCCGGTGCCGCGCAGGCCGCCGACTGCAAGATCACCGTCGGTCTCGTCATGGAACTGACCGGTCCCGCCGGCGAATACGGCCAGGCCGGCGCCAAGTCTGTCGAAATGGCCTTCCGCGACATCAATGACGCCGGTGGCGTGCGCGGCTGCGATCTCGTCACCGACACGCGCGACAGCCAGAGCCAGGGCAACATCGCCGTCGATGCCGCGACCCAGTTGGTTCAGGTCAAGAAGGTGCCGGTCATCATCGGCGGCATCATCTCTTCGGTGTCGATCCCGATCCTGACCTCGGTGACCGCGCCGGCCAAGATCGTCCAGGTCTCGCCGGCGTCGTCCTCGCCGACGCTGACCGCGCTCGGCCGCGAGGGCAAGACCAACGGCATCTTCTTCCGCACCATCACCTCGGACGCGCTGCAGGGCGTGGCCGCGGCCAAATACGCCATCGACAGGGGCTTCAAGAAGCTGGCGATCATTCACGTCAACAACGATTTCGGCGTCAACATGGTGGCCGAATTCTCGCGCGCCTATAAAGCGCTCGGCGGCACCATCGTCTCCGACACGCCTTACAACGAGAAGCAGTCGAGCTATGCTTCCGAGGTCACGGCGGCGATGGGAGGCGAGCCGGACGGACTCTATCTGGTCAGCACGCCGGTCGATGGCGCCACCATCGCCCGCACCTGGATTTCGCAGGGCGGCGTACAGAAATTCCTGCTCAATGATGGCATGAACAGCCCTGACTTCATCGAATCGGTCGGCGCCGATTACCTGAAGGACGCCTATGGCACGTCGTCCGGCACCAGCCCGACCGCATCGACCGAGTATTTCACCAAGAACTACAAGGCGTTCTCCGGCATCGAGCCATCGAACCCGGCGGCCGACCGTTCCTATGATGCCGGCGCCATCGTCGGGCTGGCCATTGCCATAGCCGGCTCCGAGGATCCGGCCAAGATCAGGGATGCCATGTACAAGGCGGTCGACCCCGCCGGCACGCCGATCTTCGCCGGCAAGGAGGAATTCGCCAAGGCGCTCGGCCTGATCAAGGACGGCAAGCCGATCCGCTATGAAGGCGTCATCGGTCCGGTCGCCTTCGACAAATTCGGCGACATCACCGGTCCGTTCCGGCTGTGGAGGATTGTCGACGGCAAAGTGACCACCGACGGTGAAATGACCACCGACGATGTTAACGCCTTGCAGGCCAAGCTGCAGTAAGCAGATAACATCCTACCAGCATCGATCTCGTCTCTTCGAGATTGATGCCGGTAGGAGGTTTCGTCCCGTCGCTTGCGGACAAGCCGATATCGCTTGCATGGCGGGCGATGACGAATAAGGTCGGTCGGCCGAAGTTGAAGGGTGGCGAGCGTGTTGAACAAGGATCATCATCGGACCATCCTGCTGCTAGAGACGACCTCTCTCGCCGCACGGACGCCTGAGCTCGATGTCGCCTGAAACGGAACGACTTCTGTCCGCCCTTGGCGATCGGCTGGGCGCGGGCGGCGTGCTCGCTGGCTCCGAGGTGGACCAGCGCTATCGCGACGATCCCGACGGCAAGCTTGGCGTCCTTCCCGAAGTAGTGCTGCGCCCACGCGATACCGTTGGTGTCGCGGCAGCACTTGCCGGATGCAACGCTGTCGGCCAGCCGGTCGTCGTCCATGGCGGACGCACCGGGCTGGCTGGTGGCGCGCGCGTCCAGCCCGGCGAGATCGTGCTGTCGCTGGAGCGCATGACCGGCCTTGCCGCTCCGGACGTTCAGGCCGCCAGCATCGTCGCCGAAGCGGGCGCGACGCTGCAGGTGGTGCAGGAGGCAGCCGATGGCGCCGGATTGATGTTCGGCGTCGACATCGGCGCGCGGGGTTCGGCCACTGTCGGCGGCAATATCGCGACCAATGCCGGCGGCATCCGCGTGCTGCGCTATGGCATGTACCGGGCGCAGGTACTAGGGCTTGAGGCCGTGCTCGCCGACGGCAGTGTCCTGACCTCGCTCAAGGGCCTGCCCAAGGATAATTCCGGCTACGACCTCGGCCAGCTCTTCATCGGCGCGGAAGGCACGCTTGGCGTCGTCACCCGCGCCGCGCTCAGGCTGCATCCCAAGCCGGCATCCGAGGTGAACGCTTTCTGCGCGCTGCCTTCGCTCGATGCGGCGATCGCGTTGCTTGGGCTGCTGCGGCAAAAGCTTGGGCCGCTACTTTCCGCTTATGAGGTCAACTTCGCGCCGCTTTATGACGTCATGGTCGGCAGCATGGCCATGCCGGCACCATTGCCGACCGGCTCACCGGTCTATGTGCTGGCCGAGATCCAGGGCAGCGAGCCCGAACGCGACGGCGGGCGCTTCGCCGAGGTTCTGATGCAGGCGGTCGAGGACGGCGTGGTCGACGATGTGGTCGTCTCGCAATCGCCGCGCGAATTCCGTGCGCTCTGGGACGTGCGGGAGGACGCCAATCGTGTCCTGTTTTCGATCAAAGGCCTGATCGGCGTCGACATCAGCATCCCGTTGGCGCGCATGGGCGCCTTTCTGCGGGAAGCGGACGCCGCCATCCATGCCGTCGATCCCAGCGCCGACATCTATGTCTTCGGCCATCTCGGCGACGGCAACCTGCACTATCAGGTCCTGACGGCGGACCCGGCGGCGGCATATGGCATCATCTATCGCGGCGTGGCGGCGGCGGGAGGCGGCGTTTCGGCCGAGCACGGCATCGGCCTCGACAAGAAGCAGTGGCTGCATCTGGTGCGCGGCGAGGCCGAAATCGCCACGATGCGGCGGCTGAAGACAGCGCTGGACCCGAAGAACATCCTCAATCCGGGACGGATCTTCGATCTTTAACCCGACTGCCTTACCGCGATGACAGGTGCTCGGTAACTCAGGCCCGTTCCGTCGCCATCTGCCTGGGGATCAGAAAACGGGCGGCGAGTACGCAGAGCAGCACGGTGAACATCAGGATCAGCGCAACCAGCGCATTGATGTCGGGCGAGAAGCCAAGCCGCATCATCGCCCACAGCCTGACCGGCAGCGTGCTTTGCGTGCCGGTGACCAGGATGGTGATCATCGTTTCGTCGAACGACAGGGCGAAGGCAAGGATGGCACCGCCGACCATGGCGCTCGACAGGTTCGGCAGGATGACGCGCCAGAAAGTCTGCCAGCCGGTGGCGCCGAGATCGAAGGACGCTTCGACCAGCGTGCGGCTCATCGACTGCAGCCGCATCAGCACGGTGCGATAGACGATCGCCAGCACAAAGACGGTATGGCCGATGATGACCGTCAGTAGCGAACGTTCGAGGCCGATCTCGCGGAAGAAGATCAGCAGCGCCAGTCCACTGATGATCGGCGGCATCAGGAACGGCAGGAAGATGATGAACTGCAGCACCGAACGTCCTGAGCGGCGGCCGTGATAATAGAGCGCCAGCAGCGTCCCACTGACCACCGAGAGCACGACGGTGCACAGGCCGACGATCAGCGTGGTGCGCAGGGCGGCCAGTATGTCGTGGTTCCCGGCCAGCGCCCGATAGGTCGACAGGGTCGGCGACGACCAGTCGACATCGCCATGCGAGATGGTGAAGAACGACGAGACGATCGGCACGAATAGCGGGCTGTAGAGCAGCACGGCGACCAACGTCGTGATCGCGGCCAGGAAGAGGGTGGAAGGCCGGGGCAGGGCGCTCATATCGAGGTCCCCCGGCTGCGTCCGAACCGTTCGCCGATGAGGATTGCGCAGATCACCACGATCGCAAGCGCCACCGAGAGCGCCGCGCCGAACGGCCAGTTATAGGCGGTGCCGAACTGGCTATAGAGGATGCGGCCGAAGGTGAAGCCGCTGATGCCGCCGACCATCTGCGGCGTCAGGAAATCGCCGATCGCCAGCACGAAGACGAAGCTCGCCGCCGAGGCGACACCGGGAAGACTGAGCGGCAAGGTGATGCGCAGGAACGTCTGCAAGCCGCTCGCGCCAAGGTCGTCCGAGGCGCGCAGCAGGGTCTGCGGGATCCGTTCCAGCGACAGGAAGATCGGCAGGATGGCGAAAGGGATCAGAAGCAGGCTCAGCGTCAAAAGGATGGCGTTCATGTTGAACACGAAAAGCGTCGACGGCTGCTCAAGGGTGCCGGTCGCCACCAGCGCCTTGTTGAGGAACCCGTTAAGGCCGAGGATGCTGCGGATCGCATAGATCTTGATGACGTAGCTCATCAGCAGCGGCACCAGAAGCAGCATCAGCAAGGCATAGCGCCACCGCCCTTTCAGGGTCGTCAGGAAATAGGCGGCGGGATAGGCGAGCAGGATGCAGATGATGGCCACCGAAACACACAGCACGATGGTGTTCCAGAACACCGGCAGAAAGATCGGGTCGCTGAAGAACCTGACATAGTTGCCAAGTGTGGGCGCGTAGACGATCGTGCCCTGGTCGACGCTGAAGAAACTGTAGATCAGGAAGATCGCCAGCGGCACGAGGATAAAGACCACCGGCAGGGCAAATGCCAGCACCGTCACCAGCAGCGACAGGTGCCCTTGCTCAGCGTGTGTCGAGCCGGCCTTGCTCATGCCAGCACCAGATGGCCCTCATGCGGCGCGAAGGAGAGCGAGACCGCCTCGCCGGATTTAAGCGCGCTGCCGTCGATCCGGCTCGGCATGCGTAGCCGCAGGCGTTGCGCGGCATTGTCCGTCCCCGCCATGACCGTGGCGACCGTCGACGAGCCGGCGAAGGCCAGATCGGCGATCATGCCGGAAAGGTGGTTGTCGCCGTCGGCGCCATCGGCAATGCGCAAGGCCTCGGGACGGAACGCCGCGAAGGCGCTGGCGCCATCCGGCGCGGCCTTCAGATGCGGCTGGCCGCTGATCGAGCAGACCAGGCGACCGAGCGCCGTCTCGATCGGTCGCTGCTCGCCCTGGACCGTCCCGAGTTTTCCGGCGACCAGATTGTTCTCGCCGAAGAAGCGCGCCACGAACTCGCAGTTCGGCTTGTAGTAAAGCTCGTGCGGTGTGCCGAGCTGGCGGATATGGCCAGCCTGCATGACGCAGATCCGGTCGGCCATGCCGATGGCTTCCTCCTGGTCGTGGGTGACGAACAGGAAGGTGGTCCTGATCTCGCGCTGGATGGATTTCAGGAATTCCTGCATCTGCCGGCGCAGCTCAAGGTCGAGCGCGGCGAGCGGCTCGTCGAGCAGGATCAGGCGCGGCTGGCAGATCAGCGCCCGGGCGAGTGCGACGCGCTGGCGCTGGCCGCCCGAGAGCTGTGCCGGGAACCGATCGGCGAAGCGCCCAAGCTGCACCAGCTCGAGAGCCTCAGTGACGCGGCGCGCGATCTCCTTGCGCTGGACATGACGCACCGAAAGCCCGTAGCCGACATTGCCGGAAACGGTCATATGCGGGAACAGTGCATAATCCTGGAACACGGTGTTGAACGGCCGCCGGTTGATCGGCATGCGGCTGATGTCCTGGCCCTCAAGGCGGATCTCGCCAGAGGTCAGCGGCTCCAGCCCACCGATCAGCCGCAGCACCGTGGTCTTGCCCGAGCCCGACGGTCCAAGAACAGTGAGGAACTCGCCGTCCCGGATCGACAAGTCGATGTCGTGCAGCACGGGGACCGGGCCGTAGGATTTCGAGACGGACCGCAGCGTCAGCAGGTCGGTGTTCTGGTTCATGAAATGCTCTCGCTTACGCTGCGGCGGTCCGGAACGTCCGAACCGCCGGGCCTTGAAGGTGGGCAGCGAAATCAGGGCGTTGCCTTGACCTCGTTCCACATGTCCGAACGCTTGAGCGGGTCTTCGACATTGTTGAGCCAGACCAGCTTGTCGTTGCCGCCGGCGCTGCTCGTCTCGACCACTGTGTTGCCGAAGCCGGTGCGCTCGGAAAGCTCGCCGCTGACCTTCTTGCTCAGCATGAAGTCGATCCATTTCTCGGCCGCCGCATTGTCGCGGACGCCCTTGGAGATCACCCAATTGTCGAGCCAGGCGAGCGCGCCTTCGCTCGGGTTGATGTAGGCGACATGGGCGCCGATCTTCTGTAGCGCCTTGACCTGCTGCTGGCCGTAATTGGCCCAGATCAGCGCAACGTCGTTGTTCTGGTAGATCTGCTGCGCCTCGTCGGCGGTGGTGTAGAAGCTCAGCACATTGCGCTTGAGTTCGACCAGCTTGGCCTTGACCGCCGCCATCTGCTCCGCGCTCAGGTTGAACGGATCCTTGTAGCCGAGCGTCAGCGCTGTGAACGAGAAATTGTGCTCGCCATTGTCGTAGGCGAGGATCTTGCCCTTATAGGCCGGATCCCACAGCACCGACATCGAGGTCGGCGCCGGCTTGACCTTGTCGGTGTCGTAGATCAGCCCGATGGAGTCGAAACAGAACGGGATGCCGTAGACCTTGCCGTCCTTGGTGACGCCGCTCACCGTGCTCAGGTCACGGAAACGCGGCAGCACCTCCTTCTGGTTGGGCAGCTTGGTGATGTCGATCGGCGAGACCAGGTCGGCCTTGATATAGCGCTGCAGCTGGGCGGTGTTGACGGCGAAAACATCGAAGTCCTGCCCTTCGCTGCCCTTGATCTTGGCCCAAATCTCGTCATCGCTGCCGATGAAGACGACATCGACGCCGATGCCGGTCTTGGCGGTGAAGTCCTTGACCCAATCGGCGTCCGCATAGCCATCCCAGGCCAGAACCCGAAGGTTGGCGGCGAATGCGGCCGAGGTCATCAGGCCGATGCCCAGGCCGATCGCCATCTTCAGAAACAGTTTCTTCAGTCCCATTTTTAATCTCCCATTTTCATTCTGGTGGACCGTATTTTCCGGACTTTGCCGTCACAGCTGGGTGACGGTGACCAGTCCTTCGTCCGGCACCGAAACCATCCGGTTGCGCAGTGGCTTGCCGAATGTCGGTGCCTGGATTTCATACTCGTCGCCGGAGGCCGTCTTGATGCCCGAGGCGTAGCTCATCACCGCCGCGCCGAAGAAATAGGCGTGCAGGTCGCCTGGCCGGCGATGCATCGGGTAGCGGAAATGGTAGTGTTCGAGATTGGCGATCGAGTGCGACATGTGTGCCTCGCCCGACAGGAACTCCTGTTCCCAGATGACCGCGCCGTTGCGCGTGATGCGGGAATGGCCGCGCACTTCTTCCGGCAGATCACCGATCAGCAGTTCCGGACCGATCGAGCAGGAACGGAGCTTGGAATGGGCGAGATAAAGGTAGTTCTCGCCCTCCGTCACGTGGTCGGAATATTCGTTTCCGAGCGCATAGCCGAGGCGATAGGGATGGCCGTCCGGTCCGTTGAGATAAAGCCCGACGATCTCGGCTTCCTCGGCCCCGGCCTTTGCGAATGCCGGCATCGGCAGCGGCGCGCCGGGCGGCACGACACAGGTGCCGACGCCCTTGAAGAACCATTCGGGCTGGATGCCGATCTTGCCAGCGCCGGGCTTGCCGCCCTCCAACCCCATGCGGAAGATCTTC
Organism: Mesorhizobium sp. B2-4-12; assembly: GCF_006441575.1. NCBI lineage: Bacteria > Pseudomonadati > Pseudomonadota > Alphaproteobacteria > Hyphomicrobiales > Phyllobacteriaceae > Mesorhizobium > Mesorhizobium sp. B2-4-12. The sequence goes on along the minus strand of NZ_VFVC01000004.1, from coordinate 126,541 downwards.
AGGGAATCGGATTCCGCGGCACCTTCGCCATGGGTTAGCACATGCATCTGGTTGCGCGCGGCCGCACTTCCGGTGTGGGTCAGGCCGGTGCCGGTGACAAGGAAACGCGCCGGCTCGGCATGATCGACGGGGGCCAGCACGCGGCCTCCATTCAACAGTTGGCCGTAGTCGACCTGTTCCGCCGTCGTGCGCTCCTCGACGAGCGCCGCGATGGACACGCCACGCGCGATCGCGGCTTCCGCCAGTTCCAGGACGGTGGTCGTTCCCTTGAGCGGATGCAGGTGGTCGCCATCCTTGGAGACGCGGCCGACGCGCCGGCTTCCATCGGGCATTTTGAACTGAACAAGACGCATGAGATTCCCTTCCTCTTTCGGGGTGTCCGGGTCACACCCAGCCCCCATCGACGATGAACTGCTGGCTTGTGCACATGCGGCTGTCGTCGGCCGCGAGAAACAGCGCCATGCGCGCGATATCGGAGGGCTGCAGCCGGTCGGGCAGGCATTGCCTTTCCTCGATCTGGCGTTCGCCGGCCGGGTTCAGCCACAGTCGCATCTGGCGCTCGGTCATCACCCAGCCGGGCACCATGCAGTTGACGCGGATGCGCTCGGGGCCGAGCTCGCGGGCCAGCGCCCGCGTCATGCCGTAGACCGCGGCTTTCGCGGTGACATAGGCCGGGCAATCGGGATCGCCGACCATCCAGGTGATGGAGCCGAAATTGATGATCGAGCCGCCGCCCTGCGCGCTCATCTGCGGCCTCACCGCCTGGGCCGCGAAGAACTGGTGGCGCAGATTGACCGCCATGCGGTCGTCCCAATAGGCTGGTGTCACGTCCTTGGTCTGGTGGCGGTCGTCATTGCCGGCATTGTTGCACAGCGCCTGGATCGGGCCGTTGTGCTGTGCCGCCTGCGCCGTGACTGCCTGCAGTTCCTCGACATTGCGCAGGTCGCAGGGAATGAACAGCGGCGCGGCATGCCCCTCGGCCGCGATAGCCTCGACCAGGCGCCGTGAAGGCTCCTCCGCCAGGTCGACAAAGGCGACGCGGCTGCCTTGCGCGCAGAAATGGCGCACCAGGCTTTCGCCGATGCCGCTGCCGCCGCCGGTTACGAATACGCTGCGGTCCCTGAGGCTGGGATAGGTCGCGTAGCTGCCGATCTGATCCGTCATCGCGTGCCTCTCTAGTGGGAATGCCGGGGGATGCCGGCGTCACGCCGGCCGACGAGGAAGTCGAAGTCGCAGCCCTTGTCGGCCTGCAGCACGCGCTCGACATAGAGGCTCTGATAGCCGCCTTGAGGCGGCGCCGGCGGCTTCCAGTCTCGACGGCGGATCGCCAGTTCCTCTTCCGATACCAGCAGCTCCAGGCGGCGCCCGGCGACATCGAGCTCGATGAGATCGCCGTCGCGCACCAGGGCAAGCGCGCCGCCCGCTGCGGCCTCGGGCGCCACATGCAATACGACGGTTCCGTAGGCGGTGCCGCTCATGCGCGCGTCCGAGATGCGAACCATGTCGGAGACGCCTTGCTTGAGCAGCTTGGCCGGCAGCGGCATGTTGCCGACCTCAGCCATTCCGGGATAACCGCGGGGTCCGCAGTTCTTCAGCACCATCACCGACGAGGCGTCGATATCCAGACCCGGATCGTCGATGCGGGCGTAGTAATGTTCGATGTTCTCGAAGACGACCGCCTTGCCGCGATGCTGCATCAGTTCGGGCGTTGCCGCCGACGGTTTGATGACCGCCCCATTGGGCGCCAGATTGCCGCGCAGGATCGAGATGCCGCCTTCCTTGGTCAGCGGCTCGCTCAGCGGCCGGATGACCTCGCGGTTGTAATTGGGGGCGCCATCGATCAATTCGCCGATCGTCTTGTCGCTGACGGTCATGGCGTCACGATGAAGAAGCCCCACTTCATCAAGCGACGCCATGACCGCAGCTAGCCCCCCGGCATAGTAGAAATCTTCCATCAGGAACCGGCCCGACGGCATCAGGTCGACAATGGTCGGAACGTCGCGTCCAAGGCGATCCCAATCATCGAGGCCGAGATCGACACCGATCCGGTTGGCGATGGCGATCAGGTGCAGAACCGCGTTGGTCGATCCGCCGATGGCGCCGTTGACGCGGATGGCATTCTCGAAGGCTTGCCTGGTGAGGATCTGCGAAATCGTCACGTCGCGGCGGACCAGGTCGACGATCTGGCGCCCGGCCAACTGGGCAAGCACCCCACGGCGCGAATCCACCGCCGGGATCGCGGCATTGTCCGGCATGCCGATGCCGAGCGCCTCGACCATGCTGGCCATGGTCGACGCCGTGCCCATCGTCATGCAGCTGCCCGCCGACCGGCTCTGGCCCTGCTCGGCTGAGAGGAAGTCGGCGACCTGCATGCGGCCGGCCTTCACGTCCTCGGCGAATTTCCAGACATGGGTTCCCGAGCCGATATCCTGCCCACGGAACTTGCCGTTGAGCATCGGCCCGCCGGAGACGGCGATGGTGGGCAGATTGCAGGACGCCGCGCCCATCAGCAGCGCCGGCGTGGTCTTGTCGCAGCCGACAAGCAGGATCACGCCGTCGATCGGATTGCCGCGGATGGATTCCTCGACATCCATGCTGACCAGATTGCGGAACAGCATGGCGGTGGGGCGCATATTGCTCTCGCCGAGCGACATCACCGGAAACTCCAGCGGCAGGCCGCCGGCTTCATAGACGCCGCGCTTGGCGTGGTCGGCAAGCGCCCGCAGGTGGGCATTGCAGGGGGTCAGTTCCGACCAGGTGTTGCAGATACCGATCACCGGGCGGCCGTCGAAGGCATCGGCGGGTATGCCCTGGTTTTTCATCCAGCTGCGGTGCATGAAGGCGTTCTTGCCTTCACCGCCGAACCAGGCTTCGGACCGCAGTTTGCGTTTGGTCTCGGTCACGATTGCTGGCCCCGGTCGTTGCGGCGTTTGTTGCGGTTCTCGACGCTGCGGCGCACATCGTCCTCGGCATTGTCGATGAGCACCAGCAGTGCCTTTTGCGCGCCGGGCGCGTCACCGGCGGCGATCTTCTCGGCCACCTCGCGGTGCAGCGGCAAGGAATGGCGCTGCCCTTCCGGATTGTCGTTGGAGAGCCGAAAGCTCATTACCAATGCGGTTTCGACCAGCGCCGCCAGCGAGCCGATCAACTCGTTGCCGGTCATGCGCAGGATCGTCTGGTGGAACACCAGGTCGGGCTTGGCGAAGCGGTCGCCGTCGTCGCTGAGTGCTTCCATTTCGGCCAGCGCGGCGTGGATATCGGCGATCTGCGCCGGGGTTGCGCGCTGGGCGGCGAGCGCGGCAGACATCGGTTCGATGGCGCGGCGCAGTTCGAACAGCGCCCGGACATCCTCGGCGATGACGCCGCCGGCATAGCGCCACGACAGAACATCCGGATCGAGGAAATTCCAGTCGGATCGCGGGCGCACGCGTGTGCCGGTCTTTGGCCGCGATTCGACGAGCCCCTTGCCCGCCAGAACCTTGATCGCCTCGCGTAGCACCGTGCGGCTGACGCCCAGCATCTCGCTGGAATCGTCGGCGTTGGGCAGGGCCTCGCCAGGCAGGAAGTCGCCCTGCACGATGCGCAAGCCGATCTGCTCGACGACGGTGGCGTGCAGCGCGGTGGAGCCGCTGGAGACCGCCACCGCGACCCTCGACGCGCGCGCCGTGCTAAAGGATTTTCTATTCTTCATACTATTCATATGATATGTTTTAAAGGGATGACGACGGGAGTCAAGGGAGGGAATGGCGATGACAAAGAATTCCACCGGGCGGCACACGGAGCTGGTCTCGATCGGCGACGGCCTAGCGACGGCAGAGATTGCTCCGGCCACCGGCGGCGCGCTGGCGTCGTATCGCTGGTGGCGAAATGACGCTGCCGTGGATTGGCTACGCCCGGCGGATCCGGCGGCGATCGATCGCCGCGATGCGGGCGCCATGGCCTGCTTTCCGCTCGTGCCCTACTCCAACCGCATAAGGGGCGGCCGCTTCGAATTCGCCGGACGCATCGTTGAGCTGCCGACGGCCCCTGACGATCCGCATCATGAGCATGGCCATGGTTGGCGCAGGCCATGGACTGTCGCGCGGCACGAAGCTGGCGCGGTTGTCTTGCGCTATCGCCACACCGCCGATTCCTGGCCATGGAGCTATGAGGCCGAGCAGGAAATCTTGCTGGCCGACGGCAGGCTTTGCGTGACCGTCACGGTGCGCAATCTGTCGGATGCACCGATGCCGCTCGGCTTCGGGCTCCATCCCTATTTTCCGTCGACGCCGTGGACGCACATCCAGGCGCCGGTGTCCGGCATGTGGGAAACGGATGCGGAGGTCTTGCCAACGCGCCACGTCCTGCCGCCGGCGGGGGCCGATCCGTCCACTGGCTTTGACGTGTCGGAGCTGGACTTCGACACGGTCTTCACCGGATGGACCCGCCGCGCCCGGATCTCCTGGCCGGAGCAGGGACGGCAACTGGACATCGAGGCCGAGGCGCCGCTCGATTTCCTGGTCCTCTATACGCCGCCGGGCGAGCCGTATTTTTGCGCCGAGCCGGTCAGCAACATCACCGATGCCTTCAACCGGCCAGGCGGCGAGGAGACCGGCCGCATCGTGCTGGCGCCCGGTCAGATGCGATCCGCCAGCGTTCGCTTCACGCCCTCACTGGCTATTTGACGCTCGGTAGCTCAAGGCGGGGGCGGGTCAGAACGGATAATGCTGGCCCGGATCCTCGATCGTAACCCAACGCAGGTCGGTAAATTCGGCGATCGAGGCCTTGCCGCCGAAACGGCCATAGCCGGAGCCCTTCACGCCGCCGAACGGCATCTGCGCCTCGTCGCCAACGGTTGGACCATTGATGTGGCAGATGCCGGCCTGGATGCGGGCGGCGACCGCCATGGCGCGCCTTATGTCGCGGCTGAAGACCGCAGACGACAGGCCGTATTCCGTATCGTTGGCAACGCGCACCGCCTCGTCCTCGCCTTTGACGCGGATGACCGGCTTGACCGGCCCAAAGGATTCTTCCGCGTAGACGCGCATCGACGGAGTGACATGATCAAGCACCGTCGCTTCCACGACAGTTCCGCTGCGCTTGCCGCCCGCCGCCAGGGAGGCATCCTGGCCGAGCGCGTCGGCGACCAGTTCCTCCATCTTGTCGGCCGCCTGGCTGCTGATCAGGGAGCCCAGGACGACATGGCCGCGCGGATCGCCGGCCGGCAGTTTCGAAGCACGGGCGGCAAGCTTGGCCACGAACTCGTCGGCGATCTTTTCATCGACGATCAGCCGTTCGGTCGACATGCAGATCTGGCCCTGGTGCATGAAGGCGCCGAACGCCGCGGCATTAACCGCGGCGTCGATGTCGGCATCGTCGAGCACGATCAGCGGCGCCTTGCCGCCAAGCTCGAGCAGCACCGGCTTGAGATGCCGTCCGGCGAGCTCCGCGATGATGCGGCCGACCTTGGTCGAGCCGGTGAAGTTCACGCGCCTGACGGCCGGGTGCGCGACCAGTGTCTCGACGATGGCGGCGGCGTCCTTCGGATCGTTGGTGACGACATTGATGACGCCCTTCGGCAGCCCGGCCTCGACCAGCACCTGGCCGATCAGCCGGTGCGTGCCGGGGCATAGTTCGGAGGCCTTCAGCACCACCGTATTGCCGCAGGCGATCGGCATCGCCACGGCGCGTGTGCCGAGGATGACCGGCGCGTTCCATGGCGCGATTCCGAGGCATACACCCGCGGGTTGGCGGATTGCCATGGCGAGCGTCCCCGGCTTGTCGGAGGGGATGATCTCGCCCGAAATCTGCGTCGTCATGGCGGCTGCCTCGCGCAGCATGTTGGCTGCCAGCATGACATTGAAGCCGGCCCAAGGGCCAGTGGCGCCAGTCTCTTCCATCATCAGCCTGGTGAATTCATCGACCTTGGAGGCCATCACATCGGCAGCCTTTGACAGCAAGGCGCGGCGTTCGCCGGGGCCGGTTTTCGACCATGCCGGAAAAGCGGCGGCAGCGGCTTCGACGGCTGCGTTGGCATCGGCCACACTGGCAGCGGCGGCGCGTGTCGCCAGCCTGCCGGTGAAAGGGTCCAGGCGTTCGTAGGAAGCCGAGCCTGTTGCCGCCCTTTCATCGCCGTCGATCAGAAGTCCGATATCCATTGTTCTCTCCCTCGCTCTCGATGGAGCCTTACAAGTAGCGTGTTAGAAGCCGAGCGCTTCGGCATTGATCGATGCTTCGAGCCCGCCATCAACGGGCACGTTGGCGCCATTGATCCAGCGCGCGCCATCCGAGCACAGGAACAGCACGACGGGCGCGATATCGCCCGATGTTCCGGCGCGACCGACCCTGGCAATGTCGCTGTCGACGCGGGCATCGCCAAGCACGGTGCGGAACTGTTTCAGGATCGGCGTCTCGACCGGCCCTGGGCTCACAGCATTGACGCGGATGCCACGGCGTTTGAATAGATCCTGATGCGCCGCGCGAAAGGTCCACAAGAGCAGCAATTCCTTTGAAACGGGATAGGCTTCCTCGTTTCTGACCGCGTGATCGGCTACCACCTTGGCGACGTCGGGAAAGCCTTCGATGCCGACCATCGAAGCGGCGCGGTTGAGATTGGTGCGCCAGCCATAGCCGGCGATCGAGGCGACATTGACGATCGCGCCACCTTCGCGAAGCCTGGGCGCGAGGCCTTCGGAAAGTGCACGCAGCCCGAAGAAGTTGACGGCCAGCGTCGACACCGCGCCGGTATTGCCGGAGAGGCCGGCCACGTTGCAAAGCGCATCGAGCCGCCGCGGCAGGCGCGCGATGAGATCGTCGACGCCCGCCTTCGACGAGATGTCGGCCTTGACGAAACTGCCGACCGATGCAGCCGGCTCGCGCACATCGACGCCGATCACATCCGCGCCGAACTGGCCGGCGAGTTCCGCCGTGCGTGCGCCGATGCCGGAGGCGACGCCGGTGATGAGGATCGTCTTGCCGAAAAGCATGGTCATGCCTTCTCCTGATGCTGTGTGGTTTGCCGCGTCGAAGATGCAATGCCATCGTCGGCCGGCGCTGCCGGGTTCTCGGGAAGCCTGACGCGGTAGCCGACCGGCAGCAGGCGCAGGCCAAAGCGCTCCTCGATCGTTCCCCACAGGCCGCGCGGCAGGAACAGCGAGAACAGCACCGCCGTGGCGCCGAGGCCGACGAGATACCAGACGCCGGTGCCGCCGAACCATGTCTCGATGAGGAAGAACACCAGCGCGCCCAAAATGGCGCCCTCGAAGGTGCCGATGCCGCCGACCAGCACCATGAAGATCATGTAGGCGGTCCACTGGACGTTGAAGTAGGTCTTCGGCTGGAAGGTGATGGAGGTCGCCAGCCACAAGGCACCGGCAATGCCGATCCCGAAGGCGGCGAGCACAAACAGCAGCCGCTTGGTGCCGGTGACGCGCACGCCGACCGAAGCGGCGGCATCCTCATTGTCGCGGATGGCGCGGATCGCGGCCCCCGTGCTGCCGCGCAGCAAGCCGAAAAGGACGGCGAGCAGGGCGGTCATCGATGCCAGCGCCAGCCAGTAGATCGTCACCCGCCTGGTGCCGGCGTCGTAGACATTGAGCGAGATCAGCGAGGTGCCGGTTTCGCCCTGCACCAGCCGGTCGAGATTGACCAGGAGATGCGTCAGGGCCGCGATCACCCACATGCCGATGGCGAACTCGCCGTTCTTGAGCCGCAGCATGAACAGCGACAGCGGCCAGGAAACCGCGCCGACAACGATTGCGGAAACGAAAAGCGCGGCGAAAGGGTTGAGCCCGGCATCGGCCAGCCGGATGGCGAAATAGGCGCCGAGCCCGAAGAACACCTGCTGCCCGACCGAGACCAGCCCGCCGAAGCCGGCCAGCGCGTTCCACATCGCCGCCAGGATCACATAGATGAACAGCGCCGTCATGCGGTCGACCGCGCCGGCCGACAGGAATTGTGGCGCGACCGCGAGCAGTGCGATGACGAGTGTGGCCGCGATCGCGGCGATCCGCGACGTCGTCGTGCCGCGCTCGATGACTGGCATGGGGGCGGAGGCGCTCATGGCGCTCTCCGGGAAGGCAAGCGCAACAGGCCGCGCAGGCCCTGGCCCGAGGCGGACAGCCGCACGAACAGCACGACGAGGAAGACGGCGTGACCACCGATGAGGAAGCCTTGCGGATGCACCTGCGCGCCGAGTGTCTGGGCAAGCGCCAGCACGATGCCGCCGATCAGCGTTCCCCATAGCGAACCGGCGCCGCCGATCACCGCGGCTTCGAAAGCAAACAGCAATTGCGGTGCGCCGGCATAGGGATCGAAAGTGGCGCGCATGCCGAGGAAGGCGCCGGCAAGGCCGACCGTGACCATGGCGATGGCCGCTGCAATGGCATTGGCGCGGCGCGCATCGACGCCGACCAGCCCGGCGGTGTCGGGGTCTTCCGATGTGGCGCGGATCGAACGGCCAAGCCTTGTGCGGGTCAGGAACAGCTGCAACCCGCCAAGCAGGATCACCGCGGTGGCGAACATGATCACGGCGAGCTTGCCGACATAGATGCCGCCCGGCCATTCCCATGAATCGTAGGAGAGGCTGCCGATATAGGGCGCCAGCGAACGCGTGTCGGCGCCGAACTGCTCGAACAGCATGTTGTCGACGACGATGGCGAGGCCGAACGTGGTCAGGATCGGCAGCAGCGCGCCGCCGCGCGCGCTGCGCTCGAGCAGGAAGCGCTGCAGCGCCCAGCCGATTGCCGCCATCAATGGCAGCACGATGAGCAGGCCCAGAAATGGCGAGACATAGAATCGCGAGGCGAGCAGCCACAGCGCAAAGGCGGCGAACACGGCGAGGCTGCCATGGGCGAGGTTGATGATGCGCATCACTGAGAACATGAAGGACAGACCGCAGGCGATCAGCGCGTAATAGCCGCCGAGCAGAATGCCCTGGATGATCTGGTTGCTCATGCCGGAACGTTCCCGCTTTTCCGATGCAGACCGAAATAGGCTTTTGTCACCTCGTCGCGCGAAACCTCCTTGCTTGGCCCTTCGAGCGCGACACGCCCTTCGAGCATGCAGATGACCCTGTCGGAGACCGCGAGCGCGCGGTTGAGATCCTGCTCGACCAGGATGATCGTCGTGCCGGAAGCGATCAGCCCCTGGAGCGCCGCGTAGACGCGGTCGACGATTGCCGGCGACAGGCCGAGCGAAACCTCGTCGAGCAGCAGCACGTCCGGATTGCTCATCAGCGCCCGGCCGATCGCCGTCGCCTGCTGTTCGCCGCCCGAGAGATGGCCTGTCTGGGCATGCCTGCGCGGCTTCAGGTTTGGGAACATCTCCAGCACCCTGTCGACACTCCAGTCGCCCGGCCGGCGAGCGGTCCTGCCGAGCAGCAGGTTTTCTTCAACCGTCATCTGCACGAACAGTTTTCGCCCCTCCGGTACCAGTGCGATGCCCATGCCGACGCGCCTGTGCGACGGCACGCTGGTAAGATCGGCGCCGTCCAGCAGCACCCGCCCGGCGGCGGGCTGGTGCGCGCCGGCAATCGCCCGCAGCAGCGTCGTCTTGCCGGCGCCATTGGCGCCGACCAGCGCCAGCGTCTCGCCGCGTTCGACGTTGAAGCTGACGCCGCGCACCGCCTGCAGCAGGCCGTGCCGGACAACCAGGTTCTCGACCGACAGCAGGCTCATTTCGGGCCTCCGCCGAGATAGGCGTGGACCACCCGCGGATCGGCCATGACCGTTTGCGGATCGCCGTCGGCGATGATCTTTCCCGCGTCCATGCAGATCAGCCGCTCGGCCACCTGCAGCAGGATGTGCACGATGTGCTCGATCCAGACGATGCCGATCTTGCGCCGGCGCAACTCCTTGATCGTGTCGACGAGCTCGCCCGCTTCTGCATCGGTCAGGCCGCCGCCGATCTCGTCCAGAAGCAGCAGCATCGGCCTGGCCGCCAGCGCCCGTGCCAGTTCCAGTCGCTTGCGGTCGAGCAGGCCAAGCGTCTCGGCTCGCCGGTTGGCAACGCCCAGCATGCCGCAAAGTCTCAGCGAGCCGAGCGCCTCCTCATAGGCTTCGTCGCGGCCGAGCCCGGCGCCATGCGACGCGGCGACGAAGACATTTTCGAAAGTGGTCATGCCGCTGAACGGTTTCGGCACCTGGTGCGTGCGCACAAGGCCGAGCCGGCAACGCCCTGTCGCCGGCAGCGCCGTCACATCACCGCCCTTGAAGCTGACCGTGCCCGAACTGGGCGGGAAGGCGCCGGCAAGCACGCTGAGCAGCGTGGTCTTGCCGGCGCCGTTCGGGCCGACAATGCCGACGGCTTCGTCGGCTGCCATGGCGAAATCGACGGCATCCAGCACCACGAGCGCGCCGAAGCGCTTGTGGATAGCTGTGGCAGCGAGGATCGCCTGTTGTTGCGGATGGGTCACCACGCGATCCTCGTCAGCGGTCCATCAGCCGTTGTAAGGAAGAAGCTTGGCCCCGACCGGAACCTTCGGATCGGTGGCGTTCTCGGTCACCACATAATCGAGCGGGAACTTCGATCCTTCCTTGGCGGCGACCCATTGCGTTCCGATGATGGGACCAGGCGAGACATTGGCCACGGGCCCGCTGGTGAAGTCGACCTTGCCAATCATGGTTTCGGTCTTGAGCGTGCTCAGCGCCTTCGCCACCGCCGCCTTGTCCTTGGCGTCGGTGCTCGCCTTCAAGGCCTCGAAGCCGGCATCGAGCAGCGACATCGAGGCGCCGAGTTGTTGTGTCCACTGCTTGCCGCTCGCCGCCTCATAGCCGTCGGCCAGTTCGATCCCCGAAACGCCCGTCAGCGGCGATCTGTAGGGGAAGGCCTTGTGCCAGTAGGCGGCGCTCGAAATCTTCATGCCGAGGTCGCCGAGCGCCTCGATATCCGATGGGAACAGGCCGGTCTTTGCGACCTGGGCGATCTTGATCTGCCTGATCAGGCCCTGCTGCGCCGCCTGGCGCCAGAAGGCGGCGAAATCCGGCGGGATCGGGAAGGAGTTGAAGATCTCGACGCCTTCTTGCTTGAACAGCGCGATCTGCGAGGAATAGTCGGTGGTGCCGGTTTCGTAGGCGCCGGGATCGACGATGGTGAAACCCTGCTTGGCCAGCAGCGGCGCGAGATTGGCGCGGATGGCGTTGCCGTCGGCGTCGTTGGGATACATGACGCCAACCTTCTTGTTGGTCTCGATCAGGTTCCATTGCGAAATGTAGGTCTTGAAGAACTCGCCGACGCCGAAGCCGAAATGATAGGTCCATTTGAACGGCGAGGGCGCGCCGGGCTTCGCGCCACGGCCGAAATACCAGGCTTCCCACGGCATGACTGTCGATAGACACGGCACGCCGGCGGCTTCGCAGGCGTCGGCCACTGGATTGATCACCTCGGGCGTCGATACCGCCAGCATGAGGTCGATGGCCTGGTTGTTGATCAGGTCCTTGGCGAGTTGGCCGGCTCGTGACGGATCCGACTGCGTGTCCTGGTCGAGGATCTCGATGCTGTATTTCTTGCCGCCGATCTCGAGGCCGCCGGCCAGTGCCTTGCGGGCAAGGTCGAGCACGTAACCGTCGGTCTGGCCAAAGCCTGCCAGCGGCCCGGTGCGCGGGCTGACGAAGCCGACCTTGAGCGTGTCGCCTGTCTGGGCGAAGGCTCTCTTGCCGCCAAGCGCGAGTGCCGCGCCACCGGCGATCGAGGTGGCGATGAACTGGCGTCGCGACACGCCACGAATGATGGGCCTGCTGCCGATGGAATGGGTCATGCGTTTCCTCCCTCTGTGCTCCTCGGTCGGTACAGTGCACCTGCGGTTTGGTTCAGTAAAATGATATTTTGCGGTGTTTTATTAACTCCTGGGTTAGGAGACTCCGCGCCGCAGCCGAGCTCGGTTCGAACCGTCCTGGGGCTCATGCGCCAGGCCGTGCCGCCTCGCGAATGGTTTGCAGCAGGATCATGAAGGCGGGCGAGGGGGCGGTGTCGGTGCGCATCGTCAGGCCGACCGGTCCTTTGGTTTCGTCCGTGTCGACCGGCAGGGCGACGAAGGCGCGGCTTGCGAGCTCGTTGGCGACCACGCCGGCCGAGATGATCCACACCGCGTTGCTCTGCCGCATGAAGGAGCGGCCGAAGGAGTCCGAAACCGTCTCGATTTCCGTCGCCGGCGCAGTCATGCCATTGGTGATGAACAGGCGATCGACAAAGGGGCGGATGACGGATTCCCGAGTTGGCATCAGCACCGGGAATTCGTCGAGCCTCGCGAAGATGTCGGCTCCCGGTTCCAGCAACGGATGCCCGGCCCGCACCACGAACAGCACCTGCTCGGAGTAGAGGTGCTCGAAGAAGAACCCGGTCATGTTTTCGGGCGCCGCGAGCCGTCCGACAACGAGATCGAGCGCGCCGATGCGCAATTGCTCAAGCAGCACGGCGTTCTCGCCGGTGACGATCTTGATCGCCGCCCCGGTGTTTTCCCTGAGAAACAGGCTCATGGCTTGCGGCATGACCTTCGCCGACACTGTCGGCAGGGCGCCGATGCGGATCGGATGGCGGTTGACGGCGCCGTCCTGGCGAACGGAATCGACGCCGCGCTTCAACGCCGTTATCGCCGAGCCGGCATGGTCCAGGAAGATTTCGCCAAGCCTTGTGACGCGAATGCCGCGCCCGTCACGCTCGACGACGGCCACGCCCAGCGCCTCCTCCAGTTCGCGCAGGGTCTTGGTCACCGCCGGCGCGCTGACATGCAGGAAGTCCGCGGCACGGGCCACGCTGCCCTGCCGTGCGACTTCCAGGAATGCTTGCAGATGACGGAACCGGATGCGGCTGTCGGGCATGAATTTGATAACCCTTGAGTTAATGAAATGGCGCAAAATATCATTTTACCGAACCAAACGCGGCGTGCAATGTGGAGATGGAGGATCGAACCCGTGCCATTCGTCACCATTGGCGGCATCACGCTGCACCACCGATATGTCGAGGCGAAAGGCAAAACGCCCCCGGTCGTGTTCATCAATTCGCTCGGCACCGATCTGCGGATATGGGATGAAGTCGTTACGCTTCTGGCCGGTGAGATGCCTCTGCTCGTCTACGACAAGCGCGGTCACGGCCTTTCCGACAATGGCAACGGCGTCCGTTCGATTGACGACCATGTCGACGATCTCTGCGCCCTTGTCGATCATTTCGGTTTCGACAAGGTCGTGCTGTTCGGTCTGTCGGTCGGCGGCATGATTGCGCAGGGCTTCCATGCCCGCCGTCCGGAACGTGTCGAGGGCCTGATCCTCAGCGACACCGCTCACAAGATCGGCACCATCGAAAGCTGGAACAGCCGTATTGCGGCCGTGGAGCGCTTCGGCATCGACGCGATCGCCGACGGTGTGATGAAAGTGTGGTTCACGCCGCATTTCCATGCCGCCCGCGCCGCCGACCTTGCCGGTTGCCGCAACATGCTGACCAGGCAGGCGCTGCCCGGCTATATCGGGACATGCAAGGCTGTCCGCGACGCCGATTTCACCGAGAGCGCGCGCCGCATTGCCGTGCCGACGCTCTGCATCGCCGGCGATCAGGACGGTTCGACGCCTCCCGATCTTGTCCGCTCTCTGGCCGATCTGATCCCGGGCGCGCGTTTCGAGATCATCCGCAATGCCGGACATATTCCCTGCATCGAACAGCCGGAGGCGCTGGTCGCGCTGATCCGCGGTTTTATCGCATCGCTTGCCCCTGGAGCAGAAACCCATGGATGAAGTCCCCGGCAACACAGCCAGATATCGGAAGGGTCTCGCCGTCCGACGATCGGTGCTCGGCGACCGCCATGTCGACCGCGCCGAGGTCGGCGCCACCGATTTCGATCAACCGTTTCAGGAACTGATCACCGAGGCCGCCTGGGGAACGGTGTGGTCGCGACCGGGCTTCAGCAAACGCGAGCGCTCGATCGTCACCCTGGCGCTGCTGGCGGCGCTTGGCCATGATGAAGAGGTCGCCTTGCATCTGCGCGCAACCGCCAACACCGGCGCCACACGCGACGATATCTGCGAAGCGTTCCTGCATGTCGCCATCTATGCCGGCGTGCCGGCTGCCAACCGGGCCTTCAGAATTGCCAAGGATGTGTTTTCGGAAATGGATGGAGCCAAGAATGCCTGAGTCCGGCTCGAACCGGGTGCCCGAGACCGGCGCTTTCTTTCAGCGCGACCGGACGTGGCACCCGCTGGCGCTGACGCCGGGCTACAAGAGCTCGGTATTGCGCTCGCCGCAGAAGGCGCTGCTGTCCTTCGACAACACGCTGTCGGAGATATCGGGCCCGGTCTTCGGTCATGCCATGCTCGGTGAACTGGACAACGACCTGATCCACAATTTCGCAAGGCCGGGCGAGAGCGCCATCGGCGAGCGCATCATCGTCCATGGCCGGGTGATCGACGAACGCGGCGTTGGCGTTCCCGGCGTGCTGCTGGAGTTCTGGCAGGCTAATGCCGGCGGCCGTTACCGCCACAAGAAGGATGGTTACCTGACGCCGCTCGACCCGAATTTCGGCGGTTGTGGCCGCACCTTATCGGGTGAGGATGGCGGCTACGCCTTTCGCACCGTCAAGCCCGGACCGTATCCCTGGCCGAACGGTCCCAATGACTGGCGTCCGGCGCATGTCCATTTCTCGGTTTTCGGCCATGGCTTTGCACAGCGGCTGATCACGCAGATGTATTTCGAGGGCGACCCGCTGATCTGGAAATGCCCGATCGTGCGCGGCATCGCCGATAAGGCGGCCATAGAGGCGCTGACGGCTGTTCTCGACACGCAGGCGACAATTCCGATGGATGCGCTCGCCTACAAGTTCGACATCGTGCTGCGCGGGCGCCGCTCCTCGCTGTTCGAAAACCGGATGGAGGGCAATTGATGGCCCAGTCGCTCGACCGGCTCAGGGAAAGCCCCTCGCAGACCGCGGGACCCTACGTCCATATCGGGCTGACGCCCAATTTCTGCGGCATCGGCGCTGTCTACCCCAGCGACCTCGGTGCAGCCATGGTCAACGACAAGACCAAAGGCGAGCGCATCAAACTTCACATCCGGGTTCTCGACGGCACCGGCACGCCGCTCAAGGATGCGCTGATCGAGATCTGGCAGGCGGACGCGGATGGGTTTTACAATTCGCCGGCCGAATTGCGCGGTGCCGCCGATCCGAACTTTTTTGGCTGGGGCCGTTGCCCGACCGACATGGAAACCGGGCTCTGCGCCTTCGAGACGGTCAAGCCGGGCCGGGTGCCTTTCCCAGATGGCCGCCTGATGGCGCCGCACATCACGTTGTGGATCGTCGCGCGCGGCATCAATATCGGCCTGCATACGCGGCTTTATTTCTCCGACGAGGAAGAAGCCAATGCCGGGGATCCGATCCTGGCGCGCATCGAGCACCGCGTTCGCGTGCCCACCCTGATCGCCGCGCGCCAAGGCGATACCTATGTCTTCGACGTCCATCTCCAGGGGGAGAAGGAAACGGTCTTCTTCGACAGCTAGGCGACCCCTGACATGACTGTCTCGCCCTTCGACCATCCGCTGCTCTCCGCGCTTCTGGGCGACGTGGGGGCGGCCAGGCATTTTTCCGTCGAGGCGGAAATCGAGGCGATGTTGGCCTTCGAGCGCGCGCTGGCGCAAGCCGAGGCCGAAAGCGGGGTCATCACCCAGGACGCTGCGTCGGCGATTACGGCGGTGCTGGCCTCGTTCCGGCCGGACACGGCCTTGCTGCGGTCCGCCGCCGCCAAGGATGGCGTCATTGTGCCGGAACTGGTGCGCCAGCTCAGGCTGGCGGTTAGCGAACCGCATGGCGACAAAGTGCATTTCGGGGCCACAAGCCAGGATGTCGTCGATACCGGTCTTGTACTTCGGCTGAAGTCCGTGGTCGAGCATCTCGGCCTGCTCCTGACCGAGACTGTTTTGCGCCTCGTCTCGCTCGAGGAGCGCTTCGGGGGCAGGGCGCTGGCGGGCATGACGCGCATGCAGAAGGCGATCCCGATCACCGTGGCCGACCGTATCGCGGCGTGGCGGACGCCGCTGCAACGGCATCAGGAAAGACTGTCGGAACAGTCCAGGCGCCTGCTGGTGGTGCAGTTCGGCGGTGCCGCCGGCACGCTGGAAAAGTTGGGTGGCAAGGGGCCCGCGGTGCGCGCGGCGCTTGCCGAAAAACTTGGCCTTGCCGATGCGCCGCAATGGCACAGCCAGCGCGACGCGCTCGCCGATTTTGCCGGCTGGCTGTCGCTGCTGACCGGCAGCCTCGGCAAGTTCGGCCAGGACATCGCGCTGATGGCGCAGGGTGGCACCGACATCGCGCTGTCGGGTGGTGGCGGCTCGTCGGCCATGCCGCACAAGCAGAATCCGGTTAAGGCCGAGGCGCTGGTGGCGCTCGCCCGTTTCAACGCAACGCAGCTTTCCGGCATGCATCAGGCGCTGGTGCACGAGCAGGAGCGTTCGGGCGCGGCCTGGACGCTGGAATGGCTGCTGCTGCCGCAGATGGTGGTCGCAACCGCCGCATCGCTGCGCCTGGCGGCCGAGCTGGCCCGGCAGATCGAAAGTCTCGGCCACTGATGCGCACCCAGGTCGTCATCGTCGGCTCGGGACCCTCCGGTCTGCTGCTTGGGCAGCTTCTGGCCGGCATCGGCGTCGAGACAGTCATTCTGGAACGCTCGAGCCGGGCGCATGTGCTTGGCCGTGTGCGAGCAGGGGTGCTCGAACAGGGTACCGTCGAACTGCTCGGAGAGGCCAGAGCGGCGGCGCGGCTGCATGCCGAAGGCCTACCGCATTCCGGCATCTCGCTGGCGTTCGACGGGCGTCTGCACCGCATCGATCTCGCGGCGCTCACCGGCGGCCAGCATGTCACCGTCTACGGCCAGACCGAGGTGACGCACGATCTGATGGACAAGCGCGAAGAGGCAGGGCTCGTCACCGTCTATGAAGCCTTGAATGTCGCACTGCATGACTTTGACGGTGACGCGCCTTTCGTCACCTACGAGAAGGACGGCATCACTCATCGCGTGGACTGCGATTTCGTCGCCGGCTGCGACGGCTATCACGGTGTCAGCCGCAAATCGGTGCCGGAGCGCGCGCTGAAAACCTTCGAGCGGCAGTATCCGTTTGGCTGGCTCGGCGTGCTGGCCGAAGTGCCGCCGGCCGATCATGAACTGATCTATGCCAATCACGAGCGGGGTTTTGCGCTGTGCTCGATGCGCTCGACACACCGCAGCCGCTACTATGTACAGTGCCCGCAGGACGATCGCGTCGAGGACTGGTCCGATGATCGCTTCTGGGACGAGTTGCGCCGCCGCTTGCCGGAGCAGACGGCGGCGGGCGTCACGACAGGGCCATCCTTCGAGAAGTCGATCGCGCCGCTGCGCTCCTTCGTTGCCGAGCCAATGCGCTTTGGCCGGCTTTTCCTGGTCGGCGACGCCGCCCATATCGTGCCACCGACCGGCGCCAAGGGCCTCAACCTCGCCGCCAGCGATGTGCGCTATCTCTTCAACGGGTTTCGGGAGTTCTATGAGGCCAAATCTCAAACAGGTCTCGACGCGTATTCCGGCAAGGCACTGGCGCGGGTCTGGAAAGCGGTGCGCTTTTCCTGGTGGATGACGACCATGCTGCACCGCTTTCCAGACACCGGCGAATTCGGCCAGCGCATCCAGGAGGCGGAACTCGACTATCTCGTGCATTCGCGCGCGGCATCGACCGCGCTCGCCGAGAACTATGTCGGCCTTCCATATTGAGGGCGGCTCGCCCTTGATGCCGGGCGGCATCGAACCGCCGGTATTCGCGTCGCATGATCCCGCATGACGTTGCACGTCATCTATAGCCCCTGTCGCGAGCGCATGCTGGAAGCGCAGAAGAAGCACCTGCCGACGTTCCAGGCGGTTCCGATTGCCACCGTCCGAGCAGGTTGCGCTCGACGTTCTCAGATGCGCCAGCACAACCGCCCCGCCAATGTCTTCGTCGCCGGCTTCATCGGCTCGCCGAAGATGAAAATGCTGCCTGTGCGGGTTCTCTCGGGCGGTGGAGAGGGCGTTGCCGTTGCCCTGCCGGGCGGCTCTAGTCTGGTCGTGCCGGTCAAGGCAGGAACGAATGCCGCGAACGCCGAGCTGCTGCTTGGCATCCGGCCCGAACATATCCGCACCGCCGATGCCGGCCAGTTCAAGGGTGAGGCCGTGCTGGCCGAACGGCTTGGCGGCCTGACCATCCTGCACGCCGACATTGGCGAGAAGGCAAGGCTTGTCGTGCAGACCGAAGGCACCGACACCACCCCGCTTCACAGCCCCATCGCCATGCAGGTCGATCCGGCCCACTGCCATCTCTTCGCCGCCGATGGCAAGGCGCTGGCGCCGCTCGGCAAAACCTGCGCCGCCTGACATCGTCAGCGCATCGAAAAATGGCCGGAGCAGCAAATGCCTCGGCCATTTGCATTGCTAAACGGTCGCGCCGGTCACTCGGCGGGAACGATATCAGCCGGCAGACTGTCGTCGGCTGTTCCGGCCAATGCCCTCGCGAGCTTCGCCTGATCGAGCTCGCCTTCCCAGCGCGCCACGACCAGCGTGGCGACGGCGTTGCCGACGAAGTTGGTCAGCGCCCGGCACTCCGACATGAAACGGTCGACGCCGAGGATCAGCGCCATGCCGGCGACGGGCACCGAGGGCACGACAGAAAGCGTCGCGGCAAGGGTAATGAAGCCGGCCCCGGTGATGCCGGCGGCGCCCTTCGAGGACAGCATCGCCACCAGAAGCAGCAGGATCTGGTCGCCGAAGGACAGGTGGATGTTCGTTGCCTGCGCGATGAACAGCGCCGCCAGCGTCATGTAGATGTTGGTGCCGTCGAGGTTGAAGGAATAGCCGGTCGGGATGACCAGCCCAACCACCGAGCGCTTGGCGCCGGCCTTTTCCATCTTCTCCATCAGCGAGGGGAGGGCTGCTTCCGACGAGGACGTGCCCAGCACCAGCAGCAGCTCTTCCTTGATGTAGCGGATGAGCGACAGGATGGAGAAGCCGTTATAGCGGCAGACCGCGCCCAGCACGACGAACACGAAAAGGAATGACGTCGCGTAGAAGGTGCCGACCAGCATGGCGAGATTGATGACCGAGCCGATGCCGTATTTGCCGATGGTGAAGGCCATGGCGCCGAAAGCCCCGATGGGGGCGGCCTTCATCAGCACGCTGACCAGCTTGAACATCGGCGCCATCAGCGCCTGCAGGAAATTGAGCACCGGCGCGCCCCTGTCGCCGACCAGCGCCAGCGCAATGCCGAACAGCACCGAGAAGAACAGCACCTGCAGGATATCGCCATCCGCGAAGGCGCCGACGATCGTGCCGGGAATGATGTTCATCAGGAAGCCGGTGACCGACTGGTCATGCGCCTTGGCGGCGTAGGTGTTGACGGTGGAGGCGTCGAGCGTCGCCGGGTCGATGTTGAAGCCGGCGCCCGGCTGCACGACATTGGCCACGACAAGGCCGATGATCAGCGCCAGTGTCGAGAAGGTGAGGAAGTAGAGCATCGCCTTGCCGGCGACGCGGCCGACCTTCTGCAGGTCGCTCATGCCGGCGATGCCGGTCGCAACCGTCAGGAAGATGACCGGGGCGATGATCATCTTGACCAGCTTGATGAAGGCGTCGCCGAGCGGCTTCATGCTCTCGCCGATCGACGGATAGTAGTGGCCGAGCAGGATGCCGACGGTGATCGCCACCAGCACCTGCACGTAGAGTTGGGCATAGAGGGGCTTGCGCTGCGCGGCAGGCGCGGCCGATTGGTCTGCGATGTGCATCGAACTCTCCCTGGCCGGATGGACGGCAAATGCACCGCCCTGCGTGACTTCTCCCATCGCGGCGTTCCGGTCGCCCGCCGCTAGCCAGGACTTTTGCAAGCGGCGTGCCAGATCGGGGAAAGACCGGAATCCCGGGATTCCGGGCGTTGTTCAGCGTCCTTCGGCTGGTACGTGTGCGGATTTCCGCACAGGGATCGTTTGCCTGGGCGGAATTTCGCATTAGAGTGCGGACAGGGCCGTGAGGAAAGGAGCAGGCAGACGCCGCCAGCAGACACCAATAGTGGCTATCCAGGCCTTGCCGGTCGCGAAGTGCTGCGCGACGCGGTGGCGCGGCTGCGCGATGGCCGCTGGCTTGCCGCCGTCATCGCCCTCGCGATCCTTGCCGGCGCGATCGCCATTGCCGGACGCATCGCCGCCGGCCAGGCGGCCGGCGATCTGCGGGACGGCGCGCTCGCCGCCCTGCCGCTGGCGGCGGGCACCCTGACCGGCGAGATCGAAAAGCAGCGTCTGGTGCCGCTCGTGCTGGCGCGCGACGACGCGGTGCGCGACGCCTTGCGCCGGGCCGGAAAGACGGCAGAGACCGCTCTCAACGAAAAGCTGAAAGCCATTGCCGGCGATGCCTCGGCGTCCGCTATCTACGTCATCGATACGGCGGGCATCGCGATTGCCGCCAGCAATGCCGGCGAGCCGACGAGCTTCGTCGGTATCGACTACAATTTTCGGCATTATTTCCAGGAGGCGATGGCGAAGGGGGCTGCCAGCCAGTACGGCCTCGGCACGATCAGCGGCCGGCCCGGGCTCTACCTTGCCAGCCGCGTCGATGATGGCGGCAAGCCGCTGGGCGTCGCGGTGCTGAAGGTTGAACTCGACGGCGTGGAGGCCAATTGGCGCTCCAGTGGGTTCCTGGTTTTCGTCACCGACGAACGTGGCGTCGTGCTGGCCACCAGCCAGCCCGAATGGCGGTTTCATGCACTGGCGCCGCTGTCCGCCGAAGACGCCGCCGCCGCCCACGAGCAGCTGCAACTGGCCGATGCGGCCTTCGACCCGCTGCCGATACGGCGCGGCACCGGTGACGGCCTGGCGACGATCGACAGCCCCGGCAAGCCGCGTCAGTTCGTCGAGGTGGTGCAGGGTTTGGCCGGTGCGGTCCCTGGCTGGCGTCTCTGGCTGCTGACGCCGGCCGACGCCGCGCTCTCGGCCGCCGCCAACACGGCGCGCCTGACGACATTGCTGGGGCTGCTGCTGACCGGCTTGCTTGCCTACGTGCTCACCCGCCGCCGACGCACACGCCGGTTGCGGCAGGAAGCGCTGGCGCGGATGAACGCCGAGCTGGAAAGCCGGGTCTCCACGCGAACGGCCGAGCTGACGCGCTCCAACACCGCCCTTGCCGGCGAAATCGCCGAGCGTGAGAGCGCCGAAGCCAAGGTGCGCCGGCTGCGTGACGATCTCGCCCAGGCCAACCGGCTTTCGATTCTCGGTCAGATCGCGGCCGGCGTGGCGCATGAGATCAACCAGCCGCTCGCCGCGATCCGCACCTATGCCGAGAATGCCGGCCGGTTCCTCGACAGCGGGAAGAGCGAACCGGCGAGTGCCAATCTGACGTCGATCGTCTCGATGACCGAGCGCATCGGCGCGATCACCGGCACCTTGCGCACTTTTGCCCGCCGGCCGGGCACCGCTGCCTCGCCGCTGCCGGTGCGCGAAGCGATCGACGGGGCACTGTCGCTGCTGTCCGGCCGCATCCGCGATTCCGGTGTCACCATCGTCAAGCCGCGTGGCAACGCGTCGCCGATGGTGATGGCGAGCCGCATCCGGCTGGAGCAGATCCTGGTCAACCTGCTGCAGAACGCACTGGACGCGATGAAGAACCAACCCGACCCCCGCATCGAGATCGAGCTCGCCGAGCAGGACGACAGGATTCTGATCTCGGTGCGCGACAACGGTCCAGGTCTCGGGCCGGAAGCGGCCGCCAATCTGTTCATGCCCTTCCAGACCACCAAGGAGAAGGGGCTTGGCCTCGGACTGGTGATCTCGCAGGAGATCGCCCAGGAACTGGGCGGCACGCTGCGGCTCGACCCCGGCAGCGCGGCGGGCGCGTCCTTCACCGTCGATTTGAGGCGGATTGAATGACCGAGGGATCAGGGCTTGTGGCGCTCGTCGAAGACGATGCCGACCTGCTGCACGCCACCACGCAATTGCTCGAACTTGCCGGCTTCACGGTGGTCGCTCTTGATGCCGCCGAGGCGGCACTCGGTGTCGTCGACAGGGATTTCGACGGTGTGGTCGTCAGCGACATCCGCATGCCCGGCATGAACGGGTTGCAGCTGTTCGACCGCATCAAGGCGATAGACCCTGACATACCCGTGATCCTGGTCACCGGACATGGCGATGTCGATCTTGCGGTGGCCGCACTCAAGGATGGCGTCTACGATTTTATTCCAAAGCCCTATGCCGGTGACCGCCTCGTCGAAGCGCTGAGACGGGCGAGCGAGAAGCGGCGGCTGGTGATGGAGAACCGGCGGCTGCGCGAGGCCGCGGTGCTCGCCGCCGACGGCCTGCCGCTGATCGGCGAAGCGCCCGCCATCCGGCGCCTTCGCGAGACATTGCGCCAGATCGCCGACATGGATGTCGACGTGCTGGTGGAAGGGGAGACCGGAACCGGCAAGGAGGTGGTGGCGGACCTCCTGCACAGATGGGGCCGGCGGCGCGCGAAGCCCTTCGTGGCGCTGAATTGCGGGGCCCTGCCGGAGACCGTCATCGAAAGCGAGTTGTTCGGCCATGAAGCCGGCGCGTTCACCGGCGCGCAGCGGCGGCGGATCGGCCGCGTCGAGCACTCCAGCGGCGGCACGCTGTTCCTCGACGAAATCGAATCCATGCCGCCGGCCCTGCAGGTCAAGCTGCTGCGGGTGCTGGAGACACGCAGCCTCACCCCACTCGGTTCGAACGAGACCCGGCGCCTCGATCTCAGGGTCGTCGCGGCGACCAAGGTCGATCTCGGCCGGCCCGACCAACGTGGCGATTTCCGCGAGGATCTTTATTTCCGCCTCAACGTGGTGACGCTGCGCATCCCGCCACTGCGCGAGCGGCGCGGCGACATACCGATGCTGTTCGGGCATTTCCTCGGCAAGGCGGCGGAACGCTTCGGCCGCCCGGTCGCAGCGATGAACGCGGCGGTAAGCGATCATCTCCAGTCGCATGACTGGCCGGGCAATGTGCGGGAGCTCGCGCATTTCGCCGACCGTGTCGCGCTTGGCCTCGGACCTGACGACGAGGCAAGGGCAGCGCCCGCGCGGTTGCCGGAATCCTCGGCGGCCTTGCCCGAACGGGTCGGGCAATACGAGGCACAGCTCATCCGCGATGCTTTGCGCGACCATGGCGGTGACGTGCGCGGCGCCATCGACGCCCTCGGCGTGCCGCGCAAGACGTTCTACGACAAGCTCAAACGCTACGGCATCGCCGCTGCCGATTTTCGCAATGGCGGTGATCCGGACGCTCAATCTGTCCGAGAGCGGATATAGATATTGCGCGAGGGCATTGCGCTTCGTAACGCTTCATTCCTTGCCCAGCTGTGTATTCCGGAAAGAGCCATGAACACGACACTCGAAACAACGGCAAACCCGTTGCCGGAAGACCTCGCCTTTCTCGGCGAGCGCCTGACGGCCTTCAATGACGGCGATGTCGGCGCGTCGGAAAGGAAGGCGCTGGCCGTGTTCGTGCGCGACGAGCATGGCGCGGTCGTTGCCGGCATCTCCGGCTACACGGCCTGGGGCTGGCTCTACGTGCAATGGCTGTGGGTCGATGAAAGGCTGCGCGGCCAGCACATGGCCGGCAGGATGCTGGATGCTGCCGAGCAGGAAGCTGTGGCGCGCGGCTGCCGGAACGCCTGGATCGACACCTTCAGTCCCAACGCCTCCAGGGTCTACCAGCGCCAGGGCTATCAACCCTTCGGGACGCTGTCCGATTTCCCGGTCGGTCGCAGCCGCATCTTCCTGCAGAAGAAACTGTTGGCTGAGTGATCAGCCCGCCAGACGTCCGCCGCGCATCGGCTGCGGGGCTCCGGTTGTGCTTGGAAAACTGATCGGCAGGCCGCGCAGCACACGCACCGCCAGGAAGGCAAAACATTCGGCTTCCACCGCGTCGCCGCTCCAGCCGAGCTTCTCGGCCAGCACCACTTCGACACCGGCGCGGCTGGCGAGCATCGCCATCATCGTCGGGTTGTGACGGCCGCCGCCGCTGACCACCAATTTTTTCGGCCGGCTTGGCAAAAGGTCAAGCGCCTTGCCGACGGCGGCGGCGGTGAAGGCGGTGAGCAGCGCAGCGCCATCCTCGGCGCCCAGGCCGTCGGCCATCGCGGCGCCGAAGTCGAAACGGTCGAGCGATTTCGGATAGGGTTTGGTCAGATAGGGGTGCTGCAGCAGCTTGGCCAGCCTGGCCTCATCGACCGTTCCCGCGCGGCCAAGCGCGCCGTCGCGATCCATTTCGCCGAGCCCCTTCGACTTGATGAAATCGTTGAGCGGCGCGTTGGCGGGGCCGGTGTCGAAGGCAACGACATTGTCGGCGCCGTCCCACCAGGTGATGTTGGCAACGCCGCCGAGATTGAGCACCGCCACCTCGCCGCTGGCGCCGGCGCTGCGCATCAGCGCGGTGTGATAGGCGGCGGCCAAAGGCGCGCCTTGTCCGCCGGCGCGCATGTCGGCCGAGCGGAAGTCGTAAGCGACCTTGGTACCCAGGATGGAATGCATCAGCTCGCCATCGCCGAGCTGCCGTGTCTGCCCGAGCCGTCCGACCTGCGGCGCGCGATGCAGCACCGTCTGGCCGTGAAAGCCGACGACACCGATATCGGCCATCGTCATACCATAGCCCTCGACCAGTTCTCTGACCGCCGCCGACTGGGCACGCGTCAGCGCTTCCTCCGCCCTGCGGAAGATCGCCGGCTCCGGTCCGGTGAAATTCCAGGCCCGTGCTTCTTTCAGCGTGTCTTCCAGCAGGGAACGGATCGACGCGGGATAAGGCATCAGCCGGTAAGTGCCGAAATCGTCGATTCTTTCGCCGTCGGTCTTGATCAAAGCGACGTCGATGTTGCCGTCCAGCACGGTGCCGGTCATCAGGCCGACGGCCCAGATTGGTTCCATGATCGCTTCCTTAGTCGATGTTGATGAGATCGCCGACCGCTTGCCGAAGCTGGACGATTCCGCTGTCGAAGTGACGTGTCGGATGGATCCGGTTGGTGAGCAAGGTCCACGCCTTGCCTTTGTCGAAGTCGATCCACAGGCCGGTGCCGGTAAAGCCGGTGTGGCCGATCGTTCCCGGGCTGCACAATGCGCCACCCGACCAGCCTTCGTAAGGCCGCTCCCAGCCATGGGTGCGGGTGGCGGACACGGATGTACGCATCAGCGCGATCGAGTGGTCGGATGCGCCATCGCCATCCAGCAGCCCTTGCGCGAAATCGAGCACCGAAGCTGCCGTGCCGAACAGGCCGGCATGACCCGCGCCTTGCAGCGCCGAGCAATTGTCGTCGTGCACCTCGCCGCAGAGTACGCGATGGCGCCAGGTGCAGTCCTCGGTCGCGGCGGCGGCGTCCGGCTCTGTTGACCAGGCAAAGCCCGGACCAGGTTCCAGGTCACGGATCGTTTTGCCCGACAGCCGTTCCAGAGCCAAGCCGAGCAGGATGAAATTGATATCGGAATAGACCGGGTCCCGAGCCCGCCATTCGCGCTGCAGGATGAAGGCGCGCAGCAAGTCGGGGTCGCGCCCATAAGTGTAGATCGGCTCGACGGCCGGAAAGGCCGTCTGGTGGCCGAGGCACTGGCGGAACGTCACCGTCCGCTCCCAGGCCCCGGCATCGTACTGGCGCAGATCAGGCAGGACGGAGATCAGCGGCGCATCGAGATCGATGACACCGCTCTCCGCCAGCGCCAGGATGCGCGGCGTCGTGAAGATGACCTTGGTCAGGGATGCGAGGTCGAACCATGTTTCGACGGTCATCGGCCGCTGCTTCGGCACGAGCTGCGCGGAGCCGATCGCCTTGGCGATGCGTTCGCCATTTCTGTCGACGATGCCAAGCACGCCGCCGGAAATGCGCTTGGTGACTACCGCGTCCGCTAGCGGTTGGAACGCGTGGTCGAAGAGATGGGCAAGGTTGGTCAACCCCGCCTCCTATTCGCAAGCTGGCGCTCCGTCCCACCCCCCTCTGTCCTGCCGGACATCTCCCCCGCAAGGGGGGAGATCAGATGTCGCCATCGCTTTCGCCAATCGCCTGCATTGTAAGGTGTGCGGGAGGCTAGAACTGCCAATCTCCCTCCTTGCGGGGGAGATGGCCGGCAGGCCAGAGGGGGGTGCTGTCCTGCAAACATGTCTAAGTTTCCACCCTCACCATATGATCTTCGCCCAACAGCTCCCACTTCGCCGGCGCCGGCTCAAACCCCTGCGGGCGCACCAGCGAGGGCACCTGGCGGGTGTCAATTTCAAAATGCTCGCGTCGTCGGTCGATGGTCGGAACGGCGGCGATCAGTTTCTTGGTATAGGAATGTTTCGGCTTCGACAGCACCGAGGTCGCGTCGCCGATCTCGACGATCTGGCCGGCATAGATGACGGCGATCCGGTGGGCGATCCGCTCGACCACCGCCATGTCGTGCGAGATGAACAGATAGGCGAGCCCAAACTCGCGCTGCAGGTCGACCAGCAGCTCCAGCACCTTGGCCTGCACCGAGACATCGAGCGCCGACACCGCTTCATCGAGAACCACGACGGACGGGTTGAGCATCAGCGCACGGGCGATGCACAGCCTCTGCCGCTGGCCCCCGGAAAATTCGTGGGGATAGCGTTGCAGGCTGTCTTTCGGCAGGCCTACGCGTTCGAGCAGGCTCGCCATCCTGGCGCGCGTCTTGGCATCCACGTGACCACCGGTGGCGATCACCGGTTCGGCCAGGATGCTTTCGATGGTCAGTCTCGGGTTGAGCGAAGCGTAGGGGTTCTGGAACACCATCTGCACCGGCTTGGCGCTGCGCTCGGCCGAGGCCGTTCGCGTGCTGACCGAGAAGCTGCCCCGCGTCGACCGCACCAGGCCCAGGACCGCCTTGGCTGTGGTGGATTTGCCCGAACCGCTTTCGCCGACGATGGCCAGCGTCTCACCCGGCATCAGGTCGAAGTCGACACCATCGACGGCGTGCACCGCGCCGGTGGCGCGGCTGAAGAAATTGCTCTTGAGCGGAAACCGCACCACGAGGCCGTCGACCGTCAAGGCCGGCTCCGTGCCTGCATCCTTGTCGCGCTGCCCGTCCGCGCGCGTCGCGCGGCCGTTGGCGAAATGCGGCACGGCGTGCAGCAAATGCTGCGTGTAGGGATGCCGCGGATTGTCGAGGATCTGGTTCAGCTCGCCCTGTTCGACGGCCCGTCCGTTCTGCATCACCATCATCTTGTCGGCGATGCCGGCGACCAGGCCGATATCATGGGTGATGAAGATCATCGACATGGCGCCTTCGCGCTTCAGTTCGGCCAGCAGCGCCATGATCTGCGCCTGCACGGTGACGTCGAGCGCGGTCGTCGGCTCATCCGCGATCAGCAGGCGTGGATTGCAGGCCAGCGCAATGGCGATCATCACCCTTTGCAGCATGCCGCCCGACAGCTGGTTGGGCGTGTATTTCAACCGCCGCGCGGCATCGGGAATGCGCACGCGGTCGAGCGCATCCCTGGCTGCCGCCGTGGCTTGCCGGCCGGTCAGGCCGCGATGCAGCCGGAACGATTCCTCGATCTGCGAACCGATCGTCAGCACCGGATTGAGCGAGGTCATCGGTTCCTGGAAGATCATGCCGATCTCGGCGCCGCGAATGCCGGTCAGTTGCGGCTCGGTCGCGCTCATCAGGTCGAAGATGGTGCCGTTGGCCCGCTTCAGTTGCATCGAGCCGCCTGTGATGCGGCCGCCGCCGAAATCGATGAGCCGGTTGATCGACAGCGCGGTGACGGATTTGCCGGAACCGCTTTCGCCGACAATGGCCAGTGTCTCGCCGTCGGCGAGGTCGAAACTGACGCCGCGCACCACCTCGTTGGCCTGCGGATTGCGGCCGAAGCCGACGCGAAGGTCGCGGATAGACAGAAGCGGGGTCATGCCGGCGCCCTCCGCATCTTCGGGTCGAGTATATCGCGCAAGGCATCACCAAGCAGGTTGAAGCCGAGGATGCTGATCATGATCGTCAGGCCCGGGAAGATCATCAGCCAGGGCGCGGTTTCCATCAGGTTGCGGCTCTCGCTCAGCATCAGGCCGAGCGAGGCGGCCGGCGGCTGCGTGCCCAGACCCAGGAAGCTCAAGCCCGCCTCGGTGAGCAGCGCCCAGGCCAGCGCCAGCGTCACTTGTACCGTCAAGGGCGCCACCAGATTGAGCAGCAGGTGGCGCGTGACGATATAGCTCGAACTGCTGCCGAAGGTGCGCGCGGCATCGACGAATTCGCGGGCCTTGAGCGACAAAGCAGGGCCGCGCACGACGCGCGTGAAGATCGGCGTGTAGACGATACCGATGGCGACGACGCTCGTCCATGTGCCGGGCCCGGCAACGGTGACGATGAGCAGCGCCAGCAGGATCGCCGGGAAGGCGAGCAGCACATCCATGATCCGCATCAGCACCCCGTCCCAGCGCCGGCCGAGCCAGGCAGCCGCCAGCCCAAGCACGGTTCCGGCAAGGGCCGCGAAGGCGACCGAGAAAAAGGCGACCGTGAAGGATTGTCCGATGCCAGCCATCAGGCGGCTGGCCACATCGCGCCCGAACAGGTCGGTGCCCATCCAGTAGGCGGCGCCGGGCGCGTGCAGCCGGTCGATGCGGTATTGCGTGATCGGATTGTGCGGCGTCAGCCCTAGCAGCCCGAGGATCGCGACCACGAGATAGGCGCCGACGATGATGCCGCCGATGCGGCCGCTGCCATGGGCGAAAATGGCGCGCAGGATACGCATCATTGTTCGCCCAGCCGGATGCGCGGATCGAGCGCGACATAGGCGAGGTCGACCAGGAGATTGACGATCATGAAGTTGAGGGCGATGAACAGCACGCTTCCCTGCACCAGCGCGTAGTCGCGCTGCAGGATGGCATCGAGCACCATGCGTCCGAGACCGGGCAGGGCGTAGATCTGCTCGACGATCACGGCGCCGCCCAGGAGATAGCCGAACTCGATGCCGCTCAGCGTCACGACCGGGATCAGCGCGTTGGGGAGCGCATGCCGCCAGATGACGCTGCGCGCCGGTGCGCCCTTGCTGCGCGCGGTGCGCACATAATCGTCGCTCAACACGTCGAGCATCGCCGAGCGCGATATGCGCGTGACTGACGCGGCGAAAGCGAAGCCGAGCGTGATTGCCGGCAGGATCAGCTGGCTGAGATTGCGTAGGGGATCTTGCCGGAGCGGCGCGAATTCGCCCATCATCGGCAACACGCCGAAGCCGGCCGACAGCGTGTAGATGATCAAGAGGCCAAGCACGAAGCTCGGCGTCGACTGGCCGATCATGGCGACGATGCGCACCCCGAGATCGGAAGGCTTCTCATTGTGCGTGGCGGCGTAAATCCCGGCCGGCATGCCGACGGCCAGCGCGATGATCATCGACAGGAGAGCCAGCTCCAGCGTCAGCGGGAAACGCTCGAGGACGACATCGAGGACCGGCCTGCCATAGGTGACGGAGATGCCGAAATTGCCGTGCAGGATGCCGCCGATCCAGCGCCAGTACTGGACGAACCAGGGTTGGTCGATACCGAAATAGGCGGCGAGCGAGTCCCGCTGCGCCGGCGTCAGCAGGCCGGCTTCGGTGCCCAGCATCGCCGTGATCGAATCGCCCGGCACCATCCGGATCGCGACGAAGACCAGGATGGACACACCAAGCAGGACGAGAGGAAACGTCGCCAGTCGTCGCATCAGATAGTTCACGCGAAGAAGTCCTCTCGTCTAGAGCATGATGCCGAAAAGTGTGAAGCGGTTTTCGGACGACATCATGCTCTATCTTTTGATCCAGAAGCAGATTCAGATTTCAGGTCGATTCGACCTGAAATCATCCGACTCTAGGGCCTGCGGCGGCTACTGCTGGATGGTAACCTTGCTCAGGCTGAACAGCGTGCCCGTCGGCGTCGGCACGAAGCCTGCAATGTTCTTCTGCTGGGCCGTGTAGCTGTAGGATGTGTAGAGCCATATCCACGGCGACACTTCGGCGAGGTGCTTCTCGAACTCGGCAAAGATCGCCTTGCGTTTCGCCGGGTCGGTCTCGGCGCGGCCCTTCTGCATCAGGTTGTCGAGCGTGTCGTCGATGTAGTTCGCCACCTTCTGCAGATTGCCCGTCTTGGTCCAGTAGCGGTTGTACATTGTGTAGGGGTCGGCACGGCCGCCATTGAGCGCGATCGCCATGTCGAAATCGCCCTTCAGCCAGGCGTCGACATAGACATTGAGCTCCATCATCTTGATGTCCAGCTTGACGCCGATTTCGGCGAGCTGCGACTGGATGACCTGGGCTTCCGCCGCGGCCGTCGGCGGTTCGCCGGTGGCGCCGATCACGGTCGCTGAAAAGCCATCGGCCAAACCCGCTTCCGCCATAAGCTTCTTGGCCTTTTCGACGTCACGCTTGTAGCAGAACAACTGGCTCGGATCGGTCGCCAGCGCCGGGATGGTCAGCGGTCCGGTGACCTTGCCCTCGCCGAGCGAAGCGGTGTCCAGCACCTCCTGCCGGTCGATGGCGCAGGAGATCGCCTGGCGCACCTTGAGCTCGGTCATCGGCTTGCGCGACGGGTTGAGCTGCAGAACGTGATAGGCCAGCACCGGCACGCGGTTGAGCTGCAGGCTGGGTTCCTTTGGCACCAGCGTGGCGACGAGCGGATCGTTGAGCAGCGCGAAGTCGACCTGCTTGGTGCGCATGGCGGCCAGTATCGCCGCCTCGTCGGGCAGCACGCTGATCTCGATACCGTCGACGCCGGTCGCGCCGCCAGCCCACTCCTTGTTGGCGCTCAGCACTTCCTTGGCGTTGGGATCCCATTTGTCGAGCTTGAAGGGACCCGAGCCGACCGCCTTGGTGCCGATCGAGCCGGCCTTGATTTCAGCCGCCGGAACGATGGCCGCGTTGACGTCGCTCATCGCCGTCAGGATCGGCACGTCGGGCTGCGACAAATGGAAGACGACGGTCGTCGCGTCAGGTGTATCAATGCTGGCGATCGACAGGAAATTCGCACGGGCGGCCGCACCCGTCTTCTCGTCGAGGATGCGCTCGAAGGAGGCCTTGACATCGGCCGAGGTGACCGCTGTGCCGTCCTGGAATTTCGCCTTGGGGTCGAGTTTGAAGGTCAGTTCCTTGCCATCCTTAGAGAATTCCCAGGACGTGGCGATGGCGGGAACGATCTGTAGGCTGGCGTCGACCCGCACCAGCGGCTCATAGATCAGTTCCAGGAGCCGCAGCGACGAAAAGGCCGTCTGCTTGTGCGGGTCAAGCCCGGTGGCGTCCTGCGACCACGCCATATGCAGCGTCGCCGCCTGCGGCGAAACCGTCGCGATGCCGAGCATCGCCGCCACGGCGAAGCCCGACAGCAATGTTCTTGTGAAGTGCCTTACCATTTTTTCGTCTCCCATTATGGTTTTGAACTCGATGCCTTGCAGTTTCCGCCGAGTGCTTCCAAGAGACACATGCTTTGGAGTATCGGCCCAGTCTATGCGGCTTCACGCCGTCTTGTCTCATGCGCCATCATGCCGTCATGTCGGTGATTGCTTTTCGCAGGAATCCCCCAGCCTTGCCGAGCGCCGCCCGCGCCTCCTCGACGCCCATGCCGGTGATCGTCACCAGGATGGCCAGCTTGACGTCGTTTCCGGTCTGGTCGAGAGCGTGCCGTGCCTGAGGCGCAGTGCAGCCGGTCGTCTGCATGACCATCCTGATTGCCCTGGCCACCAGCTTCTTGTTGGAAGGGTTGAGGTCGACCATCAGGTTCTGGAAACTCTTGCCGATGCGGATCATCGAGGCGGTGGTCAGCATGTTGAGCACCAGCTTCTGCGCGGTCCCCGATTTCAGCCGTGTCGAGCCGGTAAGCACTTCAGGACCGACGACCGGCGAGATGGCGATGTCGGCGATCCCGGCAATGGTCGATGCCGGATTGCACGAAAGGGCGACCGTGGTAGCGCCCATCTGCTTGGCATAGTTCAGCCCGCCGATGACGTAGGGTGTGCGCCCGCTGACCGCGATGCCGACCACCACGTCGTCCGGTGCGAGCTCGATCTCCCGCAGCGCCTGTGCGCCCATCTTCGGATCGTCCTCGGCGCCTTCGATCGACCGCACCAGCGCGTCGGAACCACCGGCGATGAGGCCGACAACCATGCCTTCCGGCACGCGGAAGGTCGGCGGGCATTCCGAAGCATCGAGAACCCCGAGCCGCCCGCTGGTGCCGGCACCGATGTAGATCAGCCGCGCGCGCTTCTGGAAGGCAAGCACGATGCGGTCGACCGCGGCCGCGATTTCCGGCAGCACCTTTTCGACAGCCGCCGGGACAACCCTGTCCTCGTCATTGATCTTGCGCAGGACGTCCAGGGTAGGCAGCAGGTCGATGTCGACAGTCCTCGGGTTTCGGCCTTCGGAAACCAGCCGGTCCAGCTCGGACATCAACCCTTGTTCAGTCATCTCGGTGCTTTCAAATCGCCGCGCGGCCGGGCGTCGAATATGGATCTTCGGCCGGTGCCGGTGCACACGGATGAATCAATCCGCCTGTCGCCATTCAGTCTCTGTTGTTTATTTTTTAGAATTCGATATTCGCACCGTCAACAGATTTTTGGAATATTTTATTCCTCACCCTACTAAGCCTACCGTGTGCAGAGTGACCGCTTGGCAAGAATGATCGCGCCGGATACGGCATCGCCGTCAGCGGGCTTGAGGCGGCGCCGGACATCGGGAGAGAGCCAGGGTTCGAGCGGGCTGGCGAGGCCGCCCAGCAAGGTCACGCGCGGCGCGCCTTTCTCGAACAGCACCCGCACCAGCGTGTCGATCTGCTCGGCGGCCCCTTGCACGATGCGCCGTCCGACAGGATCGCCTTGGTCGGCGTGGCGCATCACCATGGGCGCCAGCGCCGCGTAATCGGTGGCGCTGGCGCGGTCCATCCAGGCGACGGCTTCCATCGGGTCACCCTCGAAGCGCTGCATCACTTCCGCCAGCAGCGCCGTCCGCTCGTGCCGGCCGTCATGCGCGCGCAACGCCAGTTGCACGGCCTTCAGCCCAAGGTCGGCACCGCTGCCCTCGTCGGAGATCGGAAATCCGTAGCCGCCGGCGCGCAGGTCGCGGCCTTCGACAAAGCCGAGGCCAATCGAACCGGTGCCGGCAATGACGATGGCGCCGTCGAGGCCGGAATGCGCGCCAAGGCAGGCGCCGACGCCGTCGCTGACGAAATCGATGCTGGCAAAGGGATGCGCGATCGCTCGCAGCGCCTCCAGCGCACCCTTGCGGCCGATGCCGGCAAGGCCGATGCCGGCGCGGATCCGGGCGGTTTCGGCTGGGCCGAATCCTGTCTCCTCGACCGCCGCGCCGAACGCCTTTGCAATGGAGGCCCAGGCCGCGTCGATGCCGAGCCGGGTTGTCGCCGGGCCGGACAGACCCTGTCCCAGCACGGTGCCCTCGGCATCCTCGATGCGGGCTCGGCAGCCGGTGCCGCCGCCGTCGACGCCGAGGAAATAAATCGCGCCGCTCATGCGCCCAGCCGCTCTATGTCGGCGCCGCACAGACGCAGCTTGCGGTCCAGTTGTTCATAGCCGCGGTCGAGATGATAGACGCGGTTGATGGTTGTCTCGCCCTCGGCGATCAGCGCCGCCAGCACCAGCGACACCGAAGCGCGCAGGTCGGTGGCCATCACCTGCGCGCCGTGCAGTTTCGCGCCGCCGCGCACCAGCGCCGTCGTGCCCTGCAGCTTGATGTTGGCGCCGAGCCGCATCAGTTCAGGAACATGCATGAAGCGGTTCTCGAAGATGGTTTCGCGCAGCAGCGACGCGCCGTCCGCGCAACACATCAGCGCCATGAACTGCGCCTGCAGGTCGGTTGGAAAACCCGGATAAGGTTCCGTCGTGAGGTCGGCGGCCCTGAGCGGCCGCTCGCGCGACACGATGAGCCCGCGATCGCCGGGCCAGACGCTCACGCCCGTGGCCTCCAGCAATTGCACGACAGAGGCCATGTGCTCGAGCCGGGCACGGGTCAGTTCGAGCTGCCCGCCGGTGATCGCCGCGGCGATGGCATAGGTGCCGGCCTCGATGCGGTCCGGGATGATGTCATGCCTGGCGGCATGCCAGCCTGTGTCGCCCGCGATCAGGATGCGGTGCGTGCCGGCGCCTTCGATGCGCGCGCCCATGGCGTTGAGGCAGGCCGCGAGATCGGCCACTTCCGGTTCGCGCGCCGCGTTGAGGATCTCGGTTTCGCCCTTGGCTGCGGTCGCGGCCATCATGGCGGTTTCCGTTGCCCCGACCGATGGCGAGCTCAAGACGATGCGTGTGCCGGTGAGCCCGTTCGGCGCTGAAGCGACGATCAAGCCGTTCTCGATGGCGATCCGGGCGCCGAGTGCCGCGAGCGCGGCGACATGCATGTCGACCGGCCGCGCGCCGATCGCGCAGCCGCCCGGCAGCGAAACCCGGGCATGGCCGAAACGGGCAAGCAGCGGCGCCAGCACCAGCACCGTCGCCCGCATCTTCCGCACCGTGTCGTAGGACGTCTCCTTGGAAACGGCGGCCCTGGTATCGATCGTCGCGGCATGCGGCGACCGCGTCACGTCCGCACCGTGAAGCCGCACCACGCCGAGCATGTTCTCGACGTCGCTCACTTCCGGCAGGTTGGTCAGTTCGAGCGGGTAGGGGCTGAGCAGGGCGGCCGCGATCTGCGGCAAAGCGGCATTCTTGGCGCCGGAGATCGTCACCGCGCCTTGTAGTCTTTGTCCGCCGACGATCCGCAGTCTGTCCATGGCTGATACCTTGTGTAGCGTATCCGGGCGGCCGTCCGGCTCGCTTTCGGGAGCCCGTCTCGAATCCCGAGCTTTCGCAGGTCCAGTCGAAGAATTAATTCTGCGTTCTTGGCTGTCAATCGGAATTGGAATAATTTATTCCTCTGACGTCAAGCACCGGAGCACTGAATCAAAGGGATGGAGCATGATGTCGTCCGAAAACCGCTTCACACTTTTCGGCACCATGCTCTAGAGGATCCATGTCCGTTCTGAAGAAGATCAATGCGAAGCTCGACGGCATGGCGCCTGGCGATCGTGAGATCGGCCAGTACATCGTCGACAATCCCGACCAGATGCTGCGGCTGTCGACGGCCGCCCTCGCGGCCGAGATCGGCCGCAGCCAGTCAAGTGTGGTCAAGTTCAGCCAGAAGCTCGGCTATGCCAGCTACCAGGAGCTCAAGCTCGCCGTCAGCGAGGCCAAGGCGCGGGACTGGCAGGTGCCGGCCGGCGTCATCCACGGTTCCATCGAGGTCGGCGACGGTTTTCCGGTTATCCTGAAGAAGCTGATCGGCAGCAAGCTTCTGTCGATGCAGCAGACCGTGGCCGCCAACAGCGAGCGCATCATCTCCCGGACGCTGGAACTGCTGGATGGCGCGCGCCGCATCCACCTGGTCGGCGTCGGCGCCTCCTCGCTGGTGGCGCGCGATTTCTCCTACAAGCTGATGAAGCTCGGCCGCAATGTCGTGTACGACAGCGACAGCCACATCCAGATGGCCAATGTCTCGACGCTTGGGGAGGGCGACGTGCTGTTCGCGCTGTCCTATTCCGGCGCCAGCATCGAAACCTTGCGCATCGCCGAGCTTGCCCGCAAGCGCGGCACGATGGTGATCGCCGTCACCGGCCTTCAGGACAATCCGCTGAGCCGCGTCGCCGACATCCGCCTTTACACCATCGCCGATGAAGAGCGTGCGCGCTCCTCCTCCATCACCGCGCGCGACGCGCAGCTGACGCTGACGGACCTGCTGTTCATCCTGCTGGTGCAGAGGCAGCCGGACGCCAACGACTATGTCCACAACAGCGAAGCGGCGGTCTCGGTGCTGAAGGCCGAGCGATCGCCGTAAGGCCCTCAGACGCTTTCGAGATAGGTCTCGATCTCGAAGTCGCTGACATTGAGGGCGAACGTGTTCAACTCCTGACGTTTGCAGGCGATGAAGGAGTCGCGCAGGATCGCCGGGAAAATTTCCGCCACATGCGCCCCGCCTTCGAAGGCCGCGATCGCGGAAGCCCAGTCCGGCGGCAGCTTCGCCGGTGGAAGGCCTTGGCCATCGCTTCCGGTCGGGTCGCCTGGCGACATCTGCCTTTCGATGCCGATCAACGCCGCGCCCAGTATGGCGGCAAGCACAAGATAGGGGTTGGCGTCCGCGCCCGACACGCGATGCTCGATGCGCCGTGCGCCGGTCGGGCCGCCGGGAATGCGGATCGCGACCATGCGGTTCTCGTAGCCCCAGGCGACCGCGGTCGGCGCATAGGACCGCGGACGAAGCCTGCGGTAGGAATTGAAGTGCGGCGCAAACACCAGCGTGCTCTCGGCCATCGCCGCCAACAGCCCGCCGACCGCGTGGCGCATGATGTCGGAGCCTTGGTCGGTGCCGTCGTCGAACACATTGCGCCCTTCGGCGTCGATCAGGCTGAAATGGACATGGAAGCCGTTGCCGGCCCGATCGCCATAGGGCTTGGCCATGAAGCAGGCGGCAAAACCGTGCTTGCGCGCAATGCCCTTCACCGTGCGTTTGAACAGCACCGCGTCGTCGGCCGCGCGCAGGGCATCGGCGACATGGTTGAGGTTGATTTCGAACTGCCCGACGCCGTTTTCGGCGATCGCGGTGTCGACGGGAATGCCTTGCGCCCGGCAGGCTTCGTAGACGTCGTGGATGAAGGACTCGAAATCGTCGATCTCATCGATCGACAGCGCGGCGTCGGAATCGAGCCGGCGCCCGGTGACCGGCGAAACCGGCCCGACAGGCCGCTGCGACTGCGGATCGACGAGATAGAATTCGAGTTCCGTCGCCGCGACCGGGGTCAGGCCGAGCGCCTTGTAGCGGTCGAGGATGCGGGCCAGCGCACGCCGGGGATCGCCGAGATAGGGCGCGCCACTTTCGTCGGCGAGCCAGAGCGGGACCAGCGCGGTCGGATGCGCCGTCCAGTCCACCGGCAGGATGCCGCGTCCCGTCCAGTGGCAGAGTCCGTCGGCATCGCCGGTCGAGAACACCAGCGTGTTGCCTTCGATGTCCTCGCCCCAGATGTCGAGGCCGATCAGCGAGTAGGGCATGCGCAGCTTGCCTTCCAGCGCCTTGCGGGCCTGCTCCACAGGGATGCGTTTCCCCCGCATGACGCCGTTGAGATCGCACACCGCCGCCCTCAGGCTCTGGATGTCGTTCCTGCTTTCAAGCCAGCTCAGGACGTCCGCAATTGCATCGCTCAATTTCCAACCTCTGGTTTTCGAAGGTGCCCAAGCCTGGCCGGCTGCGCTATCCCTGATAAAAATGCTAGTGAGTTTTCGGAAAGCGTATCCGGCTGAGGCCGGATGCTTTTCCTTATTTTTTCAATTCACTAGCTGGGATGTCGGGAGGCATTTCAAAACCAATTTCGCGATCTGCGATCGCAACATAGAGGCAAGAGGGCCGAAAGCCAAGGGACATTCGACGTGCTTGATCGGCCGCGGCAGCCACGCCTAGGCTTTGGATCGCCGGGTAATCCTAGCTTCCAGCGTCCGGAAATCTGGCCTGCTGGAGGATGTGCGCGGCGCCCTCGTCGATGTCGCGAACGATGGCCGCGCGGGCTTGCGGGCCGTCCTGCGCCTCGATCGCGGCGACGACTTCCTCGTGATAGTCGATGTCGAGGATGGAGGAGAGATCGTCCTCGAACCCCATGGCGAGATTCCGGAGGAAGGGGCCAACCTGCATCCAGACGGTCTCGATCAGGAAGATCATCTGTTCGTTGCCGCAATGGCGATAGATCGAGAATTTGAAGGCGTAGTTCTTCCTCAGATAATCGTCGATATCGCCTTCGCGCGCCGCCAGGGTTAATTCCAGGCTGTGGCGCCGGATTGCCCGAAGATTGTTGCCGTTGATGCGTTCTGTCGCGAGTTCGGTCGCCGAGCCTTCGAGGATCGTGCGCACGGCGGTCAGTTGCGAGAACCGGTCGGCGGAGATCGCCGGCACCTCGACACTGCCGTTCGGCATCGGGCTCAGCGCCCGCAGCGCCTGCAGCCGCATGAAGGCGCTGCGCACCGGCATGTCGCTGGTGCCGAGTTCCTTGGCGAGCTTGCGCGAGGTGAGCTTCTGCCCGGGCGTGAACTGGCCCGACATCAGGGCCCGCACAAGCTCCAGATAGACCTTCTCATGCAACGGGACGGTGTCGACGGCGGTCAACCCGAATTGTGTTCTGTCGGCCATGGGCGGGGGGCACTACTTCATTCGTTCTGAAATCTACCCCGACGACATCTGCCGTGGACAGTCCCGATCGGGCCGGGCACGGCGAAAGCGCCGAACCCAGCGGTTTGTCGCCACATGATAGACGCTTCAATCGCTGCGCGGCAAGCCAACTTGTTTCTCTGCCGGCACGGCCGTGCCCAACGTGCTCTACAAGAAGATCCATGGCCCGGATGTGTTTCGCTATCTCGCCGAAGAATATCTGCCGGCGGCCTACCTGCTTGACCCGATCTATCATTTCCATCTGAGGAACGGGCGACCAGCCAGGTTCCGGAGCGCAAGGCGTCCCGAAGCGAAGGCCGAATCGCATGCGTTCGCCAGGGACCGGACAGCCTGCCGCGCATGGTCGGCCTCTTCATCACAAATCTTGACCTTTCGCGCTCTTGCACGTCCGGCCGCTCTCTGGCTTTTTGGGGCACCCATCCGAACGGACTGATTCGCGTCATGCCGCTCGATCGCAATGTCTTACAGGCAGTCTGCGGGTGGGTCGTGAAGCGCGCGCAATTGGCGAAGGAGAAGCAGCATGGCCGAGTTCAAGAAGCCGGAAATCTCCGAGATGAGGCCCAAGATCACCGTCATCGGCGTTGGCGGTGGCGGCGGCAATGCTATCAACAACATGATCGCCGAACAGCTTCAGGGAACTGAATTCATCGCCGCCAACACCGATGCCCAGGCGCTGACCATGTCGAAGGCGACGCGGCTGATCCAGCTTGGCGCGCATGTCACCGAAGGCTTGGGCGCCGGCTCGCTGCCCGAGATCGGCCGCGCCGCCGCGGAGGAATCGCTCGACGAAATCATGGACCATCTGGCCGGCACGCATATGTGTTTCGTCACCGCCGGCATGGGCGGCGGCACCGGCACCGGTGCTGCGCCGATCATCGCCCAGGCCGCGCGCAAGGCAGGCATCCTGACCGTGGGCGTCGTCACCAAGCCCTTTACCTTCGAGGGCAGGCGCCGCATGCAGATGGCCGAGGAAGGGATCGAGCGGCTGCGCGAAAGTGCCGACACGGTGATCGTGATCCCGAACCAGAACCTGTTCCGCATCGCCGATGCCAAGACCACCTTCGCCGATGCCTTCGTCATCGCCGACCGGGTGCTCTATTCCGGCGTCAGCTGCATCACCGATCTCATCGTCAAGGAAGGCCTGATCAATCTCGACTTCGCCGACGTCAAGTCGGTCATGCGCGGCATGGGCCGCGCCATGATGGGAACCGGCGAGGCGTCCGGCGAGAACCGGGCGATGAAGGCGGCCGAAGCCGCGATCGCCAATCCGCTGCTTGACGAGATGTCGATGAAGGGCGCGAAAGGCGTCCTGGTGTCGATATCGGGCGGCAGGGACATGACCCTGTTCGAGGTCGACGAGGCCGCCACCCGTATCCGCGAGGAGGTCTACGAAGACGCCGACATCATCGTCGGCGCGATCTTCGACAAGAGCATGGAAGGCCGCTTCAGGGTTTCGGTGGTGGCGACCGGCCTCGACCGTTCGCTCGGCGAGGGCGATGCCGACGCCGGCATCGCCCATAACCACTCCGTACCGCCTGCCGCGCGGATTTTGCAGTAGGATCTGTTTCCTTCGAATGACTGGCATCGGGGCGTCCGCTTGCGGAGCAACACGGTCAGGCCGCACTCGCTTGCACTCCGTACCGGAACGTTCCGCTCGGGCGGTGGCGTTTCACCTGGATGGCAGCGTGGGAATCGAGTTCCTGGTAGCGCGGAAGTGAGACCGCAACGCTTCCGTCATTCAGGGCGATTTCTCGCCGACCAGCTCAAATCGCTCGATCTCGCAGTGCCGGCCGACCACCGCCAGGATTTCCGTTGACGTTTCCGCCGCCTCGGGTTGCTTCCACTCGAGGTTGAAGGAGTACACGAAGCGGCCGCGGCCGGAGTCATGCTCCATCGTGGAAAGACGTGCGTCGTAGCCAAGCGGCCGCACCATTTCCCGAAGGTCGGGCGGTGAGGATTTCGCCGAGGAGACCGACAGGATCGCATGATGGTCGCGCGGAATCTTGAGGTCGATCCATTTCAACGCCTGGAGCGTTACCATCGTCAGCAGCGTTGCGATCGCGCCAAGGCCGAACTGGCCGCCGCCAAACGCAAGCCCGATCACGGTCATGATCCACATGCTGGCGGCGGTGGTGACGCCGGTCACAAGATCGCCGCGCCGAAGGATGGCGCCGCCGCCAATGAAGCCGACACCGGTCAGCACGCCAAGCGGAAAACGCAGGACATCCATGCGGGCGAAGGAGTCCGCCCCTTTGCCCATCGTATCAAGCAGCATGTTGGCTTGGATCATGGCAACCGCGGCCGCAAGGCCGACCAGGATGGTCGTGCGAAGCCCGGCGGTGTGGCCGCGCGCTTCCCTGTTCAGGCCAATGAGGAAACCTGCCAGCAGCACAAACAGCAGGCGCGCGACGAGATCGGGCCAAGTCGGATGAACCGGCATATCGCAGCAAAGCGGCTCGAACATTGTTTTCGTGCTCCGCCCTTGTCCCCAAGGTCTTCAGCCCCGCCCGGCGCTGGCGATTTCTTATGGCGCAATGCGTCGCACCCTCGAATCGAGACGGGGCACGCCGGTCATCGGACGGCCAAAGCCAGCACCAATCCCAGCACAACGATGCCGATCAGGCCGGCGACGAAGATGATGCGGTGAGTGCGCGTGCGCAGGATGATTTCGCCCTGCCTTGCGTCCTGTCCGGAAAAGACGGGTCCTTCCCTGCCGCGATCCTTGCTCATGACGTGCTCCTTCCTTGCCGCGCGCGCCGCGACGCTGAAGTGTCGATGTTAAAAACCTTTTTTGACGCTCGAAGTTCCAGCCGAACTGCCGCCGTACGTGCCACGTGGCTTCATCACGTCGGCGGCCTGGCCCAGTGCGAGGTCGCCAAGCGGCTGGGGATCCTGCAGAATGCGATCGACGCCGCCGGTATAGTCATACCGCTCGAGATCACCGATTGCCCTGGCGCCCTGCACGGCGGGCCTCGCAGGATCCCGGCAAGTGCGTGAAAAACGAAGAGCGGTTCGGCGCGTCAAACGCTGAACCGCGCCAGCAGCCGGCCGTTCAGCCGAATTTCGGATCGAGGCTACCCGACTTGTAGCGCTTGGCCATGTCCGACAGCGGGATCGGCTTGATCTTGGGCGCATTGCCGGCGGTGCCGAACTGCTCGAAGCGCTCCTTGCAGAGCTTCCTCATCGCCGCCATGGCCGGCGTCAGGTACTTGCGCGGGTCGAACTCGCTGGGGTTCTCGGTCAGCACCTTGCGGATCGCGCCGGTCAGCGCCATGCGGTTGTCGGTGTCGATGTTGATCTTGCGCACGCCATGTTTGATGCCGCGCTGGATCTCTTCCACCGGCACGCCCCAGGTCGGCTTCATCTGGCCGCCATATTTGTTGATGATCTCCTGCAGGTCTTCCGGCACCGAGGACGAGCCGTGCATGACCAGATGCATGTTGGGCAGGCGGCGGTGGATTTCCTCGATGACGTTCATCGCCAGCACAGCACCGTCCGGCTTGCGCGAGAATTTGTAGGCGCCATGGCTGGTGCCCATGGCCACCGCCAGCGCATCGACATGGGTGTCGCGCACGAACTGTTCGGCCTGCACCGGATCGGTCAGCAACTGATCGTGGCTGATCGCGCCCTCGACGCCATGGCCGTCTTCCTGCTCGCCGCCGCCGCTCTCCAGCGAACCGAGCACGCCGATTTCGCCTTCCACCGAAACGCCGCCCCAATGCGCCATGTCGACGACGCGGCGCGTGATGCCGGAATTGTAGGCGTAGTCGGCGGGCGACTTGCCGTCTTCCTTGAGCGAGCCGTCCATCATCACCGAGGTGAAGCCGTACTGGAACGCCGTGACGCAGGTGGCTTCGTTGTTGCCATGGTCGAGATGCATGCAGACCGGGATGTCGGGATGGATCTCGACCAGCGCGTCGATCAGCTTGGCCAGCACCACGTCATTTGCATAGGCGCGCGCACCGCGGCTCGCCTGCAGGATGACGGGCGACTTGGTTTCCTCCGCCGCCTCCATGATCGCGAGGCCCTGCTCCATGTTGTTCATGTTGAAGGCCGGCACGCCATAGCCGTATTCGGCAGCGTGATCGAGCAATTGTCTCAGTGTGATGCGAGCCAACGAATAGTCTCCCGTATCTGTTTCAAGCCTTTGGTTGCGGGCTATCCGCGCATCGTCCAGCCCGCCGATGTTTCTGGCCGGATTTCCGCGCGACCGCAACCGTCCCGGACCGTCCCGGCCGCAAATGTTGTTACAGCGCAGCGATAAAGGCCGGCTCCCCTTGACCGCCCCGCCTGACGGATGGGAGGCGGTGTCGGCGTGGGGTGAAAGAGGCTTCGGGCCGGGACGACCAGCGCTGAGTGTGCGCGGCAGTGCCGGCTTATTTCTGTCTGCCAAGCCTGGCCGCGAGGGAACGCCGCACGTCGGCTTCCGCCCCGTCAGCAGGTCGATCAGAACTTTGCTGGTGGCTGCCGGGTCACGCTTTTCGATGTTCTCCACAATCTGCCGGTGCAGGCTGAGCGTGCCGATCGCCAAGGACGCCAGGGGCATGCCTTCAAGGTCAGTTTCGATCTGAAGCTGTAGGCGGGCATCGGCAGGGCCGCGTCCCGCCGGCACCTGGGGTGCAGATCCCAGGATGGGCGGCGCGGCCTTGCGTCAGACCAATTGCAAAGCGTCAGAACGGTTCAGCGTTGGTAATCGCTGACCCGCTCAACTCCTGCCGCGTCCGAGCATCGGATAGGGCGGTGACGAGGCAAGGACATTGCCGATTGCGACGGCATCGGAAGTTTCTTGCCCCGTAGCCGGGCGAGGGGCGGCTCATGGCCTGAGCCGCCGCCGTCATGCCGCGATCTTTTCCCGAGCGGCGAGGATCTGCACGCAGGCGTTCGCCGCTTCCTTTCCCTTGACGGTGAAGTGTTCGAAGAAGAAGCGGTGATGCTCGGCGCTGTCGTGGTAGTTGTGCGGCGTCAGCACCGCCGAAAGCACCGGCATGCCGGTCGACAACTGGACGTTCATCATGCCGTCGATAACGGCGCCAGCGACGAACTCATGCCGGTAGATACCACCATTGACGACGAATGCCGTGCCAAGGATCGCGGCATAGCGGCCGGTCGCCGCCAGCGTCTTGGCATGCAGCGGGATTTCATAGGCGCCGGGCACGTCGAAGATTTCGACGGCAAAGCGCCCGTC
Source organism: Mesorhizobium sp. B2-4-12 (assembly GCF_006441575.1). Classification (NCBI taxonomy): domain Bacteria; kingdom Pseudomonadati; phylum Pseudomonadota; class Alphaproteobacteria; order Hyphomicrobiales; family Phyllobacteriaceae; genus Mesorhizobium; species Mesorhizobium sp. B2-4-12. Next base: position 83,225 of record NZ_VFVC01000004.1, on the reverse strand, counting down.
GCCGAGCGCGGCAAGTTCCGCCTCGAAGGCGGCGACACACTGGTCGACGATATCGGCGTGCCAGCGCGCCCTGACAACGGCGACGCGTGTTTCATAGTCTTTGTGGGAATGCTGATTCATGGGTCCATCCTTCCGTTTCGAACCAGAATCAGGACGCACGATACGGAAGCCGGCCCGCCTGGGCGGTCCGTTTTCCGTTTCGTTCTCTTTCATCCGGACTGTGACCGTCGGCTCCGGAATCACACCGGATCTGCTGACCTTTCCAACGTCTATTGGAAAGCGCTCGCGGGCTTGGGTCTCGCGCATGCCCCCGAAAACCGGAAACCGGTTTTCGGAAAGGAATCGTGCGTAACTGAGAGTCCTTACCGCCGGTGGGGACTTTCACCCCGCCCTGAGAACATTAACGTGCTTTGTATGAAAGGGCGGGGTGCCGCTGTCAACCGTGCGAACGCCGGTGGCCCATCACGTCTATTTGGCCAGTCTGGCGCCATGCCGCCGCGGAAGCCGCAACCAGCATCAGCAGCGCCGCGACCATCGCGCAGACGACAAAGCCGAAATTGGAATAGAGTGGACCGAAACCGGTGGTGCCGACAAAGACCGCCAGGTAGGTCACCGCGCTGTTCAGGCCCATGATCGTGCCGCGCCGCGAGGGATCGAGTGCCGACAGGCGGGTCACCAGGACGTTCAGTCCGAAATGATTGGCAAGTCCCCACACCGCCACCATGGTCAGGGTCAGCCCGAAGCTGTTGCTTGTCGCGGCGATGGCCACATAGACGACGGCAACGAGAAGATAGGCGAACGGCATGACGCGGCGGGCACCCAGGCGATCGATCACGCCGTCGAGGAGAGCGGCCGCGCCGAAGCCGATGCCATAGGCGAGCGCGGCCCACCCATTGGCGCTCACCGGCTTGCCCAGCCCGCTGTGCAGGTGATCGCCGAGATAGCCGTAGACGCCGTAGAAGGCGGTCATGAAGGCCGCGCAGGCGATGAGCAGCGGCACGATGCCGGGAATGCTCAACGCCGCCAGCGGCGTTGGTGCCGGGCCAGTCTTCCTGGCGTCGCTCAGCGACGTCATCGCAAGGCTTGCCAGCGCGAGGATCGCGAGCAGCGCGACGGCGGCAAAAACGGCGCGCCAATGCACGAGATCGGCAAGCACGGCCGACAAGGAGACCCCGGCCACCATGCTGAGCGTCCATCCGGTCAGCACGACACCGATGGTCCCGCTTTCGCGGCCAGGTGGCGCGATGGCCGCGGAGCTGGAATAAATGGCCGGCATGGCGACGCCGGCGGCGATGCCGGCGAGCAGTTGGGCCGCGACCAGCATCAGCACCGTCGGTGCCGCCGCGCTGGCCACAAGGGCTATCGCCAGCAGCAGCAATGCCCCCTGCAGCATCCGGCGGGCACCGAGCCGGTCGATATAGCGTGCCAGGAACAGGGCGCTTGCCGAGGTTCCGAGGCCAAACGCTGCCGCCGCCACCATGACGGCAGGGACGCTGGTTCCGAACGACACCGCGACAGCAGGGGCTATCGGCCCGAGAACCAGCGAGTTCGAGCCGATCACCGCGATGCACCCGGTCAACAGATAAGCGAGAGCCGGGATGGGCGGCCGGACGTTTGCGGTTAGAGCTGCTGCTTGATTGCTGTTCGACATATCACCATAATGGCCGTATTTCATTCAGCTGCAATCGGGAATTCTCTCCATGGATGAAGAAACAAATGGCATTCCGCAGAACAGGCCAACGGCCCGGGATATCGATGCAATCGACCGAAAAATATTAGGCGTGCTGGTCGACGATGCGACCGTCAGCTATGCCGAACTCGGCGATCGCGTCGGCCTTTCGCCTCCGGCTGCCCACGAGCGCGTCAAGCGGCTTCGGCGCAGCGGCGCCATCCGCAACACAGCCGCCATCATCGATCCCAATGCGGTAAGGAAGCCGCTGCTCGCTTTCGTCCATATCGACACCAGGGGTTGGGGCAAGACCCCGGAGCTGATGGCGGTCTCCGAATATCCCGAGGTCGAGGAGATCCACACGGTCGCCGGGGATACATGCGTGCTGCTCAAGGTCCGCACCGAGGACACGCGGGCGCTCGAAGGACTTCTGTCGCGCCTTTACGATACGCCGGGCGTCACCTCGACGCGCAGCTATGTGGTGCTGTCGACCTATCTCGAACGACCGGTACAGCCCGGCATCACGGCACAATGGCCAATGCCGCGGCACCTGGTCAGGCCACTTTACTAAGTTGCCGACCGATCATCCCGCTCGGGGAACATCGCCTTCAGGCCATCGCGCGAGGCCTGGGCGACGCCGCGTTCGGTGATCAGTCCGGTGACCAGCCGCGCCGGTGTCACGTCGAAGGCAGGGTTCGCCGCGGGCGTCGCCTCCGGGGAGACGCGCACCTGGGCGATTTCGCCGCCGGCGGTCTTGCCCCAGACCAGCGAAACCTCGTCGGCCGAGCGCTGCTCGATCGGGATCTCCTTGAGCCCGTCATGCACCGTCCAGTCGATGGTGGGCGACGGCAGCGCGACATAGAACGGCACGTCATTGTCGGCGGCGGCCAGTGCTTTCAGATAAGTGCCGATCTTGTTGCAGACATCGCCGTCGGCGGTGGTGCGGTCGGTGCCGACGATGACCATGTCGATCTCGCCACGCTGCATCAGGTGACCACCGGCATTGTCAACGATGAGCGTGTGCGGCACGCCGTGGCCTGCCATCTCCCAGGCGGTCAGCTGGGCGCCCTGGTTGCGCGGCCGCGTCTCGTCGACATAGACGTGGACGGGAATGCCCGCCTCGGTCGCCAGGTAGATCGGCGCGGTGGCAGTGCCATAGTCGACGGTCGCCAGCCAGCCGGCATTGCAGTGGGTCAGGATATTGACTGTCTCGCCGGGCTGCTTGCGCGCGGCGATCGCCTTGATGATGGCAAGTCCGTTTTCGCCGATGGCGCGGTTCAGCCCGACGTCCTCGTCGGCGATCTCGCTGGCGCGCCGATAGGCGGCCGCGGCACGTTGTTCTGTTGGCAGCGGGCGGAGGAAGCGCCGCATCTCGTCGAGCGCCCAGCGCAGATTGATCGCCGTCGGGCGCGTCTCGTGCAGCGTCTCCCACACGGCGTCGAGCGCCGCGTCGGATGGATCATCCGTCATCTGCATGGCAACGCCATAGGCGGCGGTGACGCCGATCAGCGGCGCGCCGCGCACCCACATGTCGCGGATGGCGGTGGCGATGCCGGAAACGGTACCGATCGTCTCGATGCGGAAATCATGCGGCAGCCAGCGCTGGTCGATGATATCGACCGAACGCCCGTCATCGCTCAGCCAGATTGTCCGATAATGGCGGTCGCCGACGTTCAAATTCCGCTCTCCTGTTCGATCAGCGCGGCCAAATGGTTGACCTCGTCGATGCTGTGGATCTGGCGCCGGTTGACGGCGATGTGACGGCCGAATTTCAGCGCCTTGGCTTCACAACTGGCGCGCAGGTCTTCATTGGCAATGGTTTCGAAATCGGCATTGTGGGCTAGGCCGAGGATGCGCCTGTGCACCTCAATGCCGGCAAAGCCGAGCAGGTCCGTCCAGATCTGGTGCAGGACATGGTCGAGCGCCTGCTCGGCGCCGAGCCTGTCGCCCTGATCCTCGAACAGGCTCTTCTGGTAGAGCATGCCGGTGCGCTCGGTGCGCCACAGATGCGAGAATTCGGCGCGGAACACCGCCCACGTCTCGACGATGACATCGAGCAGGTGGGCGCGCATGGCATCGCGCTTGCCCTGTTGCTCATGCCCGCGCTGTGAGAAGAACGACATCCAGAAATTTGCGAGCAGCATGCCGACATCGAAGGCCATCGGGCCGTAGAAGGCGAACTCCGGATCGATCATCCGGGTTTCCGTGTCGGTGACCATGATCGAGCCGGAATGCAGGTCGCCATGCAGCAGCGTCTCGGCATTGGCGGCGAAGATATGCTTCAGCCGCTGCGCCTCGACCTTGAGGTCGCGGTCGGCGCGCAGTTCGGCAACCACGGCATCGAGCTGCGGGCTGGTGTGCCGGTTCATCTTGGCGTCGAAATAGGGGTCCGAGAACACCAGGTTTTCGGTGATGTCGCAAAGTTCGACATTGTCGGCGAACAGCGCCAGATCGGCCTTGCGATCCCTGGCTGTCATCGACAGATCGGAGCCGCGAAACAGCGTACGGGCCATGAACAGGCCGATATCCCTGGCAATGTTCGGCAGCTGGCGGCCTTCGATCAGCGCCCGCCGCAGAATGATGTGCGGCGACAGATACTCCATGATGATAAGCGCCTGGGCTTCATCGAAATGATGGATCGCCGGCACCGAGCCCGGCGCGCGTGCCTCCTGACGCGTCAGCGCGTGGTATTCGAAGAAGGAACGCTTCAGCGGCAGCGGCCAGCTGTCGCCGACCAGGCGGACATAAGGCAGGGCCTGCTTGACCACGGCGGCACCGCTGGCGCCCTCGACGATGAAGACGAGGTTCAGGTTGCCGTCGCCGACTTCGCGGACCTTCCATTGTGTCGCGTCCTTGCCGATCTTCGCGCAAAGCGCCTCGTTCGCGCCGAGACGCGTTGCAAGCGTCTCCACCGATAATGCTTCGAACGGCAATTTCCCAGTCATTCTTCTCCCTCCCGCTTATTTGCTCTGATCATAGGGGAGCCTTGGCGGCGAGGCCAAGCTAGGAAGCTGTCTGGCAATTGTCAATCGTGTTGACAATTGCCGAGATTGACCATAGCGTCACGGTCAGGGAGGAACGCATGATCGGCAATGCCGTGTTCCGCGTGGAGGGACTGAGGAAATCCTTTGGCCGCAACGAGGTGCTTGGCGGCATCTCGCTCGATCTGCATTCCGGCGAGGTCACCGTGCTGATGGGCGCCAATGGCGCCGGCAAATCCACCCTCGTCAAGATCATCAGCGGCGTCTACGAGCGTGGCGGTGGCACCATGACGCTTGCCGGGCAGGATTTCGCGCCGAACACGCCGGCGGAAGCAATCCGCGCCGGAGTCGTTACCGTCCACCAGAACATCAATGACGGCGTGGTCGCCGACCTCGATGTCGCCACCAACCTGACCCTGGACAGGCTGAGCGGGCAAGGCGCGCCGACCCTGTTCAATCCCGCCCGCGTGCGCCGCGAGGCCAAGGCGGTCGCCGACCGCATGGGTTTGGCCATCGATCTCAAGGCCCGCGTCAACGATCTGTCGCTGGCCGATCGCCAGATGGTGGCGATTGCCCGCGCGCTTGCGCATCAGCCGAAAGTGCTGATCCTCGACGAACCGACCTCATCGCTCTCAAGTGCTGAAGCCGACCGGCTGTTCGCGCTGGTCGACCGGCTGCGCGAGCAGGGCGTGGCGATCCTCTATATCTCGCATCGCATGTCGGATATCAGGCGGCTCGCCGATCGCATCGTCTCGATGCGCGACGGCGTCATTTCAGGGGTCTTCGATACTAAACCGCTCGATTATGAAGGCGCGGTCAACGCCATGCTCGGCCGCAAGATCCATCTCGACCGGATCATTGCCAGGAGTTCCGCCAAGGCGGTGCTGACCGTCGCAGGCCTTCGCATCGGGCAGGGCGCCAGGCCGATTTCGCTGACGCTTGGCGACGGCGAGGTGGTCGCCATCACCGGCCTCGTCGGCGTCGGCAAGACGGCACTCGCCGAAACGCTGTTCGGCGTGCGCCGGCCGCTCGCCGGCACCATGACGATGAACGGCAAGCCTTATGCACCGCGCTCGGCGGGCGACGCGATCGCCGCCGGTGTGTTCCTCGTTGCCAAGGACCGCGCCACCAGCGGCATCGTCGGCGGCTTCAACATCGAGCGCAATGTCAGCCTGCCGTTCCACAGGCGCATGTCGACTTTCAGCGTGCTCAAGCGCCGCCTCGAACGCACCGTCGCGCGCCGGCAGATCGAGGAACTGGGCATCGTCTGCCGCTCCGAGAAGGACGAGATGTCGGCATTGTCTGGCGGCAACCAGCAGAAGGTGATGGTCGCCCGCTGGATGGCGCAGAATGCCGCGCTGTTCATCCTCGACGAGCCGTTTCAGGGCGTCGACATTTCGGCCAGGCGCGACATCGCCGCCAAGCTACGGGCGAGCGCGAACGGCCGCGCGACGTTGCTGTTCGTTACCGAAATCGACGAGGCGCTGGAGACGGCGGACCGCATCCTAGTGATGTCGGAACACACGATCGTCGGCGAACACCGCAACGCCGATGTCGACCTCGACCGCCTGCTGGCCGAGGTCGCCGGCGGACAACTGCACAGCGCTGCCTGAGCGGGCGGCCGATGGAATTGGGATGGAGAGAGTATGGGTTCGGATCGGGTAAACAGGACAGCGGCGCCGGGATGCGCCGAATGACGCTTCGTGACTATGCCATCCGCTATGGCTTCATCGTCCTGCTGGTCGGGCTCGTAGCTTATTTCGCGATCGCAGCCGATGGGTTCGTATCACCGCAGAGTGCCGTCTTCATCTTTCAGTCAGTCGCCATCACCGGCGTGCTGGCGCTCGGCGTCACCGCCACGCTGGTCGTCGGCGGTTTCGATCTCTCGATCGGCTCGGTCGCCACCTCGGCCATGATGGCGGCCGCCTATGTCATGGTCGTGCTGGAACAGAACGCGGTCGTGGCGGTCATCGTCTGCCTGCTGATCGGCGCCATCGTCGGGCTGATCAATGGCTGGCTGATCGTCTACATGCGCGTGCCCGATCTCCTGGCGACGCTCGGCATTATGTTCCTGCTGGTCGGCCTGCAGCGCATCCCGACCGAGGGCCGCTCGATCGCCACCGGCATGACCATGCCGGATGGTTCTGTCGCCAACGGCAAGTTCGGCGACGCCTTCCTGGCGCTTGGCCGCCACCGATTCGATTTCTTCATCCCGAACCTCATTCCGGTGTCGGTGGTCGTGCTGTTGGTCCTCGCGCTGCTGATCTGGTTCTTCCTCGAATACACCCGTTTCGGCCGCATGATGTACGCCGTCGGCTCCAATGAGCGCGCCGCCGAACTCGCCGGTGCGCCTGTCAAGGCATACAAGATCTGGGCCTACGTTATTTCGGGTGTTTTTGCCTCGATCGGCGGCATTTTGCTCGCCGCACGGCTTGGACGCGGTGACATCGCCTCGGGTAATAATCTTCTGCTCGATGCGGTGGCTGCGGCGCTGATCGGCTACGCGGTGCTTGGCGCCGCCAAGCCGAACGCCTTCGGCACCGCCATCGGCGCGCTGTTCGTCGGCATCCTGCTGCAAGGCCTGACCATGATGAACGCTCCCTACTATACGCAGGATTTCGTCAAGGGCGTGGTTCTGGTCGTCGCCCTTGTCTTCACCTTTGCGCTTTCGGGCAGGGGCGGGAGGTAGTTTCGGCCGGACGGTTTTTTGGGTTCAACAAAAGTGGAGGAAACAAGGTGAACATCACAAGAAGACTTCTGGGGAAGGTGGCGCTCGGACTGGCCGGCGCAACCATGCTGATGCAGGTCCCGGCTTTTGCCGCGGATAAGCCGGCGCCGTTCGACAAGCCCGGCGTCAAGATCGCGCTGGTCCGCTATCTCTCGACCGGCGATTTCTTCCAGGCCTATCTCTCCGGCGTCGAGGCGCAATCCAAAGCGCTCGGCATCGACCTGCGCGTGCTCGACAGCCGCCAGGACGCCGCCCTCCAGTCGGACATGGTCGACCAGGCGATCGCGCTCGGCGTGCAGGGCATCATCATCCAGCACGGCCTGACGGAATCGATGAAGGACGCCGCCCAGCGCGCGGTCGACGCCGGCATCAAGGTGGTGGCCTTCGACGTCAATGTCGAAAACCCCAAGATCCCGCAGATCGAACAGTCGGACAAGGATCTTGCCCGCCTCGCGCTCGAACAGGCGGTCAAGGACAATGGCGAAAGCTGGAACGCCGGCTATGTCTATGTCGCCGGTATTGCGCCGCTCGACCGCCGCAACGAGACCTGGGTCGACGTGAAGAAGAAATATGCGGGGATCAAGGAAGTCGCCATGTTCGGCACGCTCGACAACCCGATCGCCAACTCCGTCGCCAACCAGGCGCGTTCGGTGCTGTCGGCTCACCCCGACATCAAGGTGATGTTCGCTCCGTACGACGAATTCGCCAAGGGCGTGAAGATCGCCGTCGACGAGGCGGGGCTGAACAAGGGCATCAAGATCTACTCGGCCGATATCTCGACCTCCGACATATCAGCGATGCGCGAGCCCGACAGCGCCTGGGCCGCCACCGCCGCCACCAACCCGGCCGTCGTCGGCCAGGTCTCCGTGCGCGCGCTGGCGCAGCTCCTCGCCGGCGAAGACCCCGGCCACAACGTCATCGTGCCGCCAACGCTGATCACCCAGAAGGAGCTGATCGACAAGGACATCAAGAACATGGAAGACCTGTCGGCCAAACTGCCGCAGTTTGCCCATGCCGACGTCGCCATGCCGGCCTGGATGCCGAACCCGAACGCGAAGTAAAGCTCGTCAACACACAAAGGAAAAGGGCGGCCCGTAAGCCGCCCTTTTTTATTGTCAATTGGAGGTGTTTACCGCAGCGCCGCCGCGATGTTGCCGCCGTCGACGGTCGTCACGTCGGCGGTCGTGCGTTCGGCCAGCACATGATGCAGGAAGGCCTGCGCCACGTCCTGCGCCGTCACTTCCTGCCCGAGCAGGTTGCCGGACATGTATTCCTTCTCCGACACGCCGCGCGCGCCCGAGCGGCTGGCGATCATGGCGTCGGTCAAAAGGCCGGAGCGGATGCGGTCGGCATTCACCGCGTTGGAACGGATGCCGTAAGCGCCGTAATCGAGCGCATACTGCCTGGACAAGAAGAGCGTCGCCGCCTTCGGCACGCCATAGGCGCCGAACTTCGGGCCTGGATTGACCGCCTGCTTGGAGGTGTTGAACAAAAGCGCTCCGCCCGTACCCTGTTCCAGCATGATGCGCACGGCGTTCTGCGCCACCGACTGATGGGCGAAGAAGTTGAGCTCGAAACTCTTGCGCAGCAGCGCATCGTCGAGTTCGCCGATGCGGCCTTCCCAGGCGGCGCCGGCATTGGACACCAGTATGTCGACGCCGCCGAAGACGGCAACCGCCTTGTCGAAGGCGGCACGCACCTGTGCCGGGTCGGTTATGTCGGCGCCGACACCGATCGAATTGTTGCCGGCTTTCTTGGCTGCATCGGCGGCCTTTTCGGCATCGAGATCGACGACCACGGCATGAGCGCCATTGTCGGCGAACAGTTTGGCTGTCGCTGCGCCGATCGCGCCGGCACCGCCGGTGATCAGCACCACCTGGCCGGTCAGCGGCTTTGGCTTGTTGGAAGCAAGCTTGGCCTGTTCGAGCGACCAGTATTCGAGCGGGAAAAGGTCGGCCTTGGAGAGGGGATGGAAATGCCCGACCGCTTCGGCGCCACGCACCGCCTCGATCCACATCTCGCCGACGTCGGAAGCGATCCTTGCATCCTTCAACGTGCGGCCATGGCCGAACATGCCGAGGCCCGGCACCAGCGTCAGGCGCGGCATGGGGTCGAGCATGGTCCGCTTGACGTCGTCGAGCGCGTCGTTTGTCTCGAAGTAGGCGCGATAGTCCTTGGCGAAGGCGTCGACATGGTTCTTGATCACGCCCTTGTAGTCGCTGATCTTTTCAGCGTCGGGCGCCGGCACCGCCATCGGCCCGGTCTTGATGCGGATCGACAGATCCGGGGTCGAAACACCGCGTCCGGCATAATCGGCGATCTTGGATGAGTTGATGAAATCGACGATCGCGTCCGAAGTGCGGAAATCGCTGATCATGCGGTCGAAGCGGCCTTCGCCGCGCGCCACCGCGACAGCGCCGCGCAGCATCGGCGCGATCGAGCCCGGCGTCGCGAGCCTTGCCGGCAGCGCTGCCTTCGCGGCCTTCGGCTTGGCGTGCTTGGCGACATAATCCTCGGCGACGTTCACGTAGTGGATCATCCGGTCGTAGGCCTGTTTGGCGTCGTCGCCGAAGGTGAAGATGCCATGCTTGTCGAGGATCAGGCCCTCGACATCGGGGTCGGCGTCAAACACGTCTGCCGCCGCCTTGGCGAGGTCGAAGCCCGGCATGATATAGGGCACGTAGCCCATCTTCTCCCCGAACACCGTCTTCACCAAGGGCTTGCTGTCTTCCTGGTCAACAATGGCCAGGATGGCGGTCGAATGGGTGTGGTCGACGAATTTGTGCGGCAGGAAGGCATGCAGCAGCGTCTCCACCGACGGGTTGGGCGAGGAGGGGTCAATGAGGTTTGCCCGCTGCAGGGCCACCATGTCCTCGTCGGAGAGCCTGTCCAGCGCGCGCGCCTTGAGCAGGGCGCCCATCTTGACCGCCGGCAGGCCTTGCGGCTCGATGACCGCCATGTCCCAGCCGCTGCCCTTGACACACAGCACGTCCCATTCATCGCCGACGAGGTCGGTCGCCTTGATCTTGCAGGAGGTGTTGCCGCCGCCATGCAGGACCAGCTGTGGCACGCCGCCGAGCAGCCGCGTCGTGTAGACGCGCAAGGCGAGGTCGCGGCCGACGCCCTTCTTCGCATAGTCGGCGACAAGTTTCTCGGCCGCGTCGTCGTTCCACAGGTTCTTCATGTTCGCTTCGTCCAGTTGCTGTCTTTGGATGGTGAAACAGGAATGCCGCGACGCCTTGATGACAGTGTGCCGGCGGCAAATGTGCCTTTTCTTCAGGGTGCTTTTTTGGGCGCCGCTCCGGCATGATCGAGCAGCCGCTGCGCCATATGCGCGCCGACCACCAGATGCGTGCAAAGTCCGCCGGCGATCGCCGCCAGCAGCGGTTCGAACTTGCTGTCCTCCTGCACCACCATCAGACGCCTGGCGATGGCGCGCAGCGATGCAAGCTCGGCGGAGATAACCCGGCGGTTATAGCTGCAGTCGAGCACCTTGCCCTCGGCATCGATGATCTGCCCGGCAATGACACCGGCGGCACCCCGGCTGCGCAACTCCGCCATTTCGCCCGATGTCAGCGCGCCGCATTTGACCAGGTGGCTGTCGGCATCGACCGCGCCGACCGAGTAGAGCGCCAGATCGCAGTCGCTGATATCGGACAGCTGCTCGCGGATCACCGGCTCGGCCCGCAGCGCCCGCGCCAGCTCTTCCGTCGACAGCACCAGCGGTGCGTAGAAATTGAGGCCCTTGGCGTTGAGCCGGCGCGCGATCTCCATCGTGCACTGGTCCGGCCGGTAGGAATAGGGTGCGCCGAGATTGCCGCAGAGCTGCACCACCGTCACATCCTGCAGGTCGGCATAGGACATGATGTCGGCGATCGTGTAGATCGTGCGGCCCCAGGCGACACCGATGCGGTCGCCCTTCTTGACCAGTTCGAGGAACACGCTCGCCGCCAGCACGGCGATGTCGGTGGAGGGGTCCGGGACATGGCTGTTTTCCGGCGCGATCCAGACCGCGTCGAGGCCCAGCGCGTCCTCGAGCCTGCGCGCCATCACGTCGTCGGTGAAAAGCTGGGTCGAGGTCGAGATGTTGACGATGCCGGTCTCGCGTGCCTTGCGCAGATACATCGCCACCGAGGCGCGGGAAATGTTAAGCTGGCTCGCCACCTGGTCCTGGCGTAGGCCGTGCGCATAGTACAGCCAGGCGGCCTTGTGGATGAGCTGTTCTGCCGGTCGGATCGCCATGCCGTCTCCTTGTCTGACATTAGTCACGGCTCTCGACAAAAGTCAAATTAGGATGTGCGGGCATCATCGCCTCTCGGCAGACGCTTAATCGGATCGCCGTTCTACAAAGCTGGTATAGCTTGGCATTTTCGATCATCCGGGGGGATAGCCTGACGAGAGGCCTGAGGTTAGAAAGCTTGAAAAAGGGACTTTGGGGAGGAACGGGATGGGAAATCCCTACGAACAGGATCTCGACCGGAATGCGGCCAACCATCAGCCGCTGACCCCGCTCACCTATCTCGAGCGGGCGGCAAAGACCTATCCTGATCACATCGCCATCATCCATGGCAAGCAGCGCATCACCTATCGCGATTTCTGGCGCCGCTCGCTAAAGCTTGCCTCGACGCTGCAAAAGCATGGCATCGGCAACGGCGACACGGTCAGCGTCATGCTGTCCAATACGCCGCCAATGCTGGAAGCGCATTTCGGCGTGCCGATGACCAGAGCGGTGCTGCACTCGCTCAACACCCGCCTCGATGCCGCGGTCATCGCCTTCCAGCTCGACCACGCCGAGACCAAGCTGCTCATCGTCGATCGCGAATTCTCCGGCGTCGTCCGGCAAGCGCTCGACCTGGCCAGGGTCAAGCCGCTGGTCATCGACTACGACGATCCCGACTACGCCGCTGATGCGCCCTACCCGAAAGGCGAGCGGATCGGCGCTTTGGACTATGAGGCGTTTGTCGCCGGTGGCGACGAGGATTTCGCCTGGTCGATGCCCGACGACGAATGGGACGCCATCTCGCTCAACTATACTTCGGGCACGACAGGCAATCCGAAGGGCGTCGTCTACCACCATCGCGGTGCGGCGCTGATGGCCTACACCAACACCATCCATGCCGGCATGGCCAAGCACGCCGTCTATCTGTGGACGCTGCCGATGTTCCATTGCAACGGCTGGTGCTTCCCCTGGACGCTCGCCGTCCAGGCCGGCACGCATGTCTGCCTGCGCTGGGTGCGGCCGAAGCCGATCTACGACGCCATTGCCGACCATGGCGTCACCCATTTGTGCGGCGCGCCGATCGTGATGTCGGTGCTGATCAATGCCAGGGATGAGGACAAGCGCGAGTTCCCACAGACGGTGACCTTCAACACGGCCGCCGCACCGCCGCCGGAAGCCGTGTTGTCCGGCATGGCCGATGCAGGATTCGCCGTCACGCATCTTTACGGCCTGACCGAGACCTATGGCCCGGCCGTGGTCAATGAATGGCACAGTGACTGGGACGCGCTCGACAAGGGGGCGAGGGCGGGCAAGAAGGCGAGACAGGGCGTGCGCTACGCAGCACTCGAGGGGCTGACCGTGATGGACCCCGAGACAATGAGGACGACGCCGGCCGACGGTGAAACCATCGGCGAGGTCATGTTTCGCGGCAACATCGTAATGAAGGGCTATCTGAAAAACCGCAAGGCGAGCGACGAAGCCTTCGCCGGCGGCTGGTTTCATTCCGGCGATCTCGGCGTCATGCATCCCGACGGCTACATCCAGCTCAAGGACCGCTCCAAGGACATCATCATCTCGGGTGGCGAGAACATCTCCTCGATCGAGGTCGAGGATGCGCTCTACAAACATCCATCGGTTGCCTCCTGCGGCGTGGTGGCGCGCCCTGACGACAAATGGGGCGAGGTGCCCGTGGCCTATATCGAACTGAAGCCCGGCAAGACCGCGACCGAGGCCGAGATCATCGAGCATTGCCGCACGCTGCTCGCCCGCTTCAAAGTGCCGAAAGCGGTTATTTTCGCCGAAATTCCCAAGACCTCGACCGGCAAGATCCAGAAATTCCGGCTGCGGGAAATGGCGAAGGTGGCGTGAGCGCACCGTCATTTTTGCTAGCGACGTCGCGGAAACCCTAGGATCCATGCCGCGACCTGGCGGCCGTGCTCCAACGGTCGTGAATGACTGCTGCGGGCAACAGTTCGCCTTTTGATGTAACATATTGATCCGCCTCATTCTTTGACTGACGTCACGGAATGGATCCTAGGGTCTGCGCTGCGTCGCTACGCTCCTTACTTCGCCCTAGGATGACGAATTCATGGGGGCTGATCGCCAATCGCGAGCGCCGGTTGTCGCACCCGCCCTCTGTCACCATCTGTCACCAATCGTACGCGTACGCCGATTTCGCGTTGACAGAAGGCCTCTTTCGATTTACGACTGATGAAAATTGAAATTCGTCACTAATAAATCGAAAGCGAAGATGTCCGAAGCTGCCAACATCGTGGCCGATGCCGCCAGACAGGAGAATGTCACCCGTATTCTCGATTGCGCCGAGCGCCTGTTCCGCCACTACGGCTATGGCAAGACCAATGTTGCCGACATCGCCCGCGAGCTCGGCATGTCGCCCGCCAACATCTATCGTTTCTTTGCCTCCAAGGTCGAGATCCACCAGGCCGTCTGCGGCCGCATGCTCGGTGCCAGCTACAAGATGGCGTACGAGATTTCACGCCTGCCGATCAGCGCCGAGGAGCGGCTGCGGCGCTACGTGCACGCGCAGTACAAGATGACGATGGAGGTGATGCTCGACGACCATAAGGTCCATGAGATGGTCATCGTCGCCCTCGAACGCGATTGGGGCGTCATCGACAAGCATATTGACAGCATCCACGACCTTTTCGCGGAAGTGATCCGCGAGGGCATCGAGGCCGGTGAGTTCGCCGAGCAGGATCCGGTGATCGCGTCACGCTGCTTCGGGGCCGCCACCGTCATCCTATGCCATCCGCAGATGGTGGCGCAGTGCCTCGCCAAGACCAACCGCGCGATGCCGGACGACCTTATCGATTACGCGATCAAGGCCCTGAAGAAATAGCCGCCGCCCGCCGGGCGCCGGTCGACAGTTCATCTCCAGTTCGGGAGTGCCAAGGTGTCTTTGTCCAATTCCATCCTCCGCAAATTGCCGGTCGCCGGCTTGATTGTCGCGGCGCTCGGGCTTGCCGGCTGCAGCCAGGAGAAAACCGAAGTCAAGGATATCATCCGCCCGGTCAAGGTCGTCGAGATCGCCCAGGCGCATGACATCCGCACGTTGTCTTATTCGGGGTCGGTGCGGGCTCGCACCGAAAGCGCCCTGGCTTTCCGCGTCAACGGCAAGATCACGGAGCGCCTTGTCGACATTGGGCAGCGTGTGGCGCCCGGCGACGTGCTCGCCCGCATCGATCCCTCCGATTACGACCTTTCGGTCAAGAGTGCGCAAGCCGCCCTCGATGCCGCCGAGCGGCAGGTCGAGACCGTCGAGCTTGCGCGCAAGCGGGCCGAACAGCTCTTTGCCAAGAATTTTGCCCCGAAATCGCAGCTTGAACAGGCGACGCTGACCTATGACCAGGCCGTCGCCACGCGCGACTCCGCCCGCTCGTCGCTTGACCAGGCCAAGAACCAGGTCGGCTATACCGATCTCAAGGCCGACAGGGACGGCATCGTCACTGCGGTCAACGCAGATGTCGGCCAGGTGGTCGGCTCCGGCACGCCGGTGGTCACGGTCGCGGTCGACGGCGAAAAGGAAGTGCTGATCGCGGTGCCGGAAATGGAAATCGCCGAGTTCAAGCCGGGCAAGATCGTCAGGGCCGGCTTCTGGTCCGACAGTGCACTGGCGCTCGACGGCAAAGTCCGCGAGGTTGCCGGCAGCGCCGATCCGCAGTCGCGCACCTTTGCCGTCCGCGTCAGCCTGCCTAACGACCCGCGCGTGCTGCTCGGCATGACCGCCAATATCGAGGCGTCGGCGGCCAACGAGAAGCAGCTCGTGTCGATCCCGCTGAGCGCGCTGGCGCAGAAGGATAGCCAGTCGATCGTCTGGACCGTCGACCGTGGCGCCGACACCGTCCATGCCCGTCCGGTCAAGGTCGCCGAGTTCGCCGCCGGCGGCGTGCGTGTCGCCGAAGGGTTGAAGCCTGGCGATATCGTGGTCGCCGCCGGCACGCAGTTCATGACCGAGAATCTGAAGGTGAAGCTCGCCGGCGCCATGGCGCAGCAATCCGCCTCCGCCGAGAGTGATGACGCCAGCCGGCTGCGCTGACGGCAGACAGATCGGCCGCGCGTTCCCGCGGCCGCAGGTTTCCGGGCGGCGCACGCCCCGAAGGTCGAGACGTCAAGGCCGATGTACCCCCCGCATCGATCCTCGCGTCCCACCGCGATGAGTGTCTCTCCGCTCGAAGAGTCGCGCCGCCCGGAAGCCAGTATCGAACGCAGATGATTTCGTTTCGCGCGCCGCGCTTCGTCGAAGCATCAGGCGCCGGCAAACAAGCAAAGTGGATCAGCACCGATGACGACCTCCACTGAAGAAAAGCGGCCATTCAACCTTTCGCGCTGGGCCATCGGCCATCCCTCCATCGCGCGGTTCCTGTTCGGCCTTATCATCATCGCCGGCGCGCTCGGCCTGATGCGCATGGGCCAGAAGGAGGACCCCGACTTCACCTTCCGGGTCATGGTCGTGCAGGCGATCTGGCCGGGCTCATCGATCCACGAGATGGAGGACCAGGTCGTCAACAAGATCGAGCGCAAGCTGCAGGAGACCCCGCATCTCGACTTCGTGCGCTCCTTCACCCGCGCCGGCAGCGCCATCATCACGGTGCAGATCAAGGGCGACACCAATGCCGCCGAGGTGACGGACGCCTTCTACCAGGTGCGCAAAAAGATCGGCGACATTGCAGGCGACCTGCCGCAGGGCCTGCTCGGCCCCTATTTCAACGACGAGTTCGGCGACACCTTCATCACGCTGCATTCGATCAGCGGCGACGGCTTCTCCTATCCCGAGCTCAAGAAATTCGCCATCCAGGCGCGCGACATGCTTCTGACGACGCCCGGCGTCGAGAAGGCGGTGATCATCGGCGATCAGCCGGAAAAACTCTATATCGACGTCTCATCCAAGGCGCTCGCCGAACGCGGCCTGACGCTGACTGACCTCCAGAACGCGATCAAGGGCCAGAACAATGTCGATCCGGCCGGCTCCGTGGACACCGGCGTCAATTCGGTACGCATCTCCGTCGAAGGCGACGTCACCAAGGCCGCCGACATCAGGGAATTGCGCCTGCGCGCCGGTGGTCAGGTCACCCGGCTCGGCGATATCGCCACTGTGACGTCAGGGCTCGAAGATCCCTTCCAGCGCAAATACCGCTTCAACGGCCACGACAGCGTGCAGCTTGGCGTGGTGATGGCGAAGGGCTTCAAGGTCACCGATGTCGGCAAGGATGTCGAGGCGACCTACAAGCGCTTCGAGGCGGCGCTGCCTTATGGCGTCTCTGTCGACCAGATTTCCGATCAGCCCGAGGTCGTCAGGGATGCCGTCAGCGAGTTCATGCACGCGCTCGGCGAAGCGCTGCTGATCGTGCTCGTCGTCTCGTTCCTGTCGATCGGCTGGCGCTCCGGTCTGGTCATCGCCATTGCCATTCCGCTGGTTCTGGCCGCCACCTTCGCCATCATGTACGAGCTTGGCATCGACCTGCAGCGCATTTCTCTGGGCGCGCTGATCATCGCGCTCGGCCTGCTCGTCGACGACGCCATGATCGTCGTCGAGATGATGGAACGCAAGCTGGAGGAGGGGCTGGTCAAGATCGAGGCGGCGAGCTTCGCCTATACCTCGACCGCCTTCCCGATGCTGACCGGTACGCTGATCACCACCGCCGGCTTCATCCCCGTCGGCTTCGCCGCCTCGACCGCAGGTGAGTATGTGCGTACCCTGTTCTATGTCGTCGGCATCGCGCTGATTGTGTCATGGTTCGTCGCGATCTATTTCACGCCATGGCTGGGCAACATGATCCTGAAGCAGCGCAAGCATGCCGGCAGCCATCATGATGTCTTCGACACGCGCTTCTATCGCCGGCTGCGCGCTACGGTCGGTTGGGCCGTGCGCCATCGCATCATCGTGCTGGTCATGACGCTGGTGACTTTCGGCACCAGTCTGTGGGCGTTCCAGTTCATCCCGCAGAATTTCTTCCCGCAATCTTCGCGGCCGGAGATTCTCGTCGATCTCTGGCTGCCGGAAGGCACCTCGATCAAGGAGGTCGAGGCGCAAGCCAAGGCGCTCGAAACCAAGATGATGGATGACAAGGACAAGCGCTTCATCGCGACCTATATCGGCGAGGGCGCGCCGCGCTTCTTCCTGCCGCTCGATCAGCAGCTGCGCAATCCCAACTTTGCCCAGATGCTGGTGATGGCCAATGACGAACCGGCGCGCGAGCGGCTGGTCATCAAGCTGCGCCGCGTGCTCGCGGAGGATTTCCCGTCGATCCGCGCCAAGGTCGACCGCCTGTTCCTCGGACCGCCGACCGGATGGCCGATGCAGATGCGCGTCATGGGTCCGGATCGCCAGGAGGTGCGCCGCATCGCCGACCAGGTGAAGGCGAAGTTCCGCGAGGATCCGCTGCTTGGCGCGGTCCATGACGATTGGCTCGAACCCGTTCCGGCGATGAAGCTGGTCATCGACCAGGATCGTGCCCGTGCGCTCGGCGTCACCTCGCAGCGCATCCGCCAGATGCTGCAGGCAACGATGTCCGGCGCGCCGCTCGACGACTTCCGCAACGGCGAGGAGACGGTCTCGATCGTCGCCCGCGAACCGGATGCCAGCCGCAGTCTCCTTTCCTCTGTCGATTCGGTCTATATCCCGACCGATTTCGGCGGCTTCGTACCGCTGTCGCAGGTGGCCAAGGTCGTGCCGGTGCTGGAGCAAGGCATCGAGTGGCGCCGCGACCGCCTGCCGACCATCAGCGTGCGTGCCACGCTGCCCGACGGCGTGCAGTCCAACGATGTCGTGGCCAAGATGTACAAGGACATGCAGGGCCTGCGCGACGGGCTGGCGCCTGGTTACAAGATCGAGATTCAGGGCGGCGCCGAGGATTCGGCCGAAAGCCAGGCTTCCATCGCCGCCAAGGCACCGGTCATGCTGGCCATCATCGTTGTTCTCCTGATGATCCAGCTGCAGAATTTCGGCAAGGCGATGCTGGTGCTGGCGACCGGTCCGCTCGGCATCATCGGCGCTGCCGCCGCGCTGTTGATCAGCGGCGCGCCGTTCGGCTTCGTCGCCATCCTCGGCGTCATCGCGCTGCTCGGCATCATCATGCGCAACTCGATCATCCTGGTCGACCAAATCGATCAGGACATCGCTACCGGCATGGACCGTTCCGAGGCCATCATCGGCTCGGCGGTTCGCCGCTTCCGGCCGATCGTGCTGACGGCGATGACGGCGGTGCTGGCGCTGATCCCGATCTCGCGCGCCGTGTTCTGGGGGCCGCTGGCCTACGCCATGATGGGCGGCATTCTCGTCGCCACCGTGCTCACCATCCTGGTGCTGCCAGCCGGCTACGCGCTGTTCTTCGGCCGCGAGCCGAAGAAGGCCAAGACCGATGAACAGGCGTCCGACTCCGAGTTGCCTGCCGAAAGGCCGCGACTGGCACTGGCCGCCGAATAAATCGCACCGGCCGGGCCGTGCGGTCCGGCTGGCACGTTCGCTTCCATCCATCCCGGCTTTCGCAGGGATGGATTGGATCGATGGAAGATGTGGGCCGGACACCGACAGGCGCCCGGCCTATTGCGTTGGTCAGATGACGAACACCCAATTGGCGATGAGCATCACCGCCACGCCGGCGACCAGGGTCAGATAGGGCAGCATGCCCGCCTTTTTGACCGAGAGGTCGGCTCCCGCCATGCCGAGGTCCGCCAGCATGTGATCGGGGAACTTGCCTTTGTCCTGGATGTAATGGCGGAAGCAGAACACCGGGATGATCAGCGCGGCGGTGATCAGCCCGGCCCATAGCGCCAGGGGATTCCAGACCTTGGCACCCGCGCCCATGAAGATCGCGTTGACGTAGGCGAAGATCGCCCCGATCCCCAGAAGCCAGGTCGGCGCCTTCCAGGGGCGCGCGATATGGCCGTTGTCGATGCGATGGATCCAGCCGGCGTTGAGGTTGAGGAAGTTGAAGATGATGTAGCCGCAATTCGACACGGCGAGGATGAAGAAGAAACTCGTCGCGTCGGCCGAGGCGATGGCCAGCACGATCAGGTTGAAGCAGAGGTCGGTCCACATGGCGCGGGTCGGCGCGCCGTGCTCGTTGACATGGCTGAGGTAGCGCGGCAGCCAACCGTCGACCGAGCCCTGGTAGAGCGTGCGCGAAGATCCGGCCATCGCCGTCATGATGCACAGCACCAGCGCCAGGATCATCAGCATCACCAGCAGGCTATGGATAAGCTGGCCGCCGCCGACCATGCCGGCCAGCGCATCCGCCACGCCGGAGCCGTCGACGATCGGCGTCGCCAGCATGCCGTTCAGGCCGAGCACGCCCTGGAAGGTGAAGGGCACCAGGATGAACAAAAGCATGCAGAGCAGGCCGGAATAGAAGATGGCCTTGAAGGTGTCGGTGCCGGGGTTCTTGAACTCCGAAGTATAGCAGACGGCGGTCTCGAAACCGTAGGTCGACCATGCGGCGATGAACATACCGCCAAGTGCCAGCGTCCAGCCGGCGATGTTCCAGTAGCCGGGCTCGGGCGCGTAGGCGGCCGCGAGCGGAACCAGCGGCGAGAAATTCGCCCAGTCGATCTGTCCCGTGAAGATCGGCACGACGCCGACGATCAGCATCGGGACGATGACGAGCAGCCCGATATACTTCTGCACGCTGGCCGTGCCGAGAATACCGCGATGCTGGATCGAGAAGATGATCAGCATCAGCACGGCGCCGATGAAGAAGGTGGCGTTGAAGGTGAAGGAAACCGGACCCAGCGTGTGGCTGAAAAGCGTCCAGTTGCGGATCGCCGGCGTTGCGGCTGCGGTGACCGCCGTGATGGCGTCGGCCGGAGCGGTTCCGGCGTGCGCGGCGATATAGGCCACGACTTCCGCCGATGTCTCGGTGAAGATCGGCACCGGCGCCAGCGCGTTGAGGATATAGGCGGCGGCGATCGAGCAGCCGAGCGACAGCACCGGCGACCAGGCGAACCAGTTGCACCACACCGAGAGCGGCGCGATGAACTTGGAGTAGCGCAGCCAGGCCGTCGCGCCGTAGATCGAGGCGCCGCCCGACTTGTTGGGGAACAGGCCAGCGATCTCGGCATAGGTGAAGGACTGGAGGAAACCCATGATCATGGACACCGTCCAGATCAGGAAGGCAAGCTTTCCCGTCGTGCCGGCAATGCCGCCGATCGAGAATAGGACCAGCGCCGGAACGCCGCTCGCCACCCAGAAGGCGCCGCGCCAGTCGATATGCCTGAGCAGCTTGCTTTCGGCAGGCTGCTCCAGGGCAGTGCTTATCGTGCTCATGTCGGTGAATTCCCCTTTTTGATGTTCCCCGCCGGCGATGCTTCGGCTTTGCGAAGCTTGCTCCCCGGCCAATGATCGGTACGATCCCGGTGTTTCCACTCAGTCGTATTTTTTTCTTAAGAGTGAAGATTGACCCGGCGCGCTTTCACGTCAAGCGATTTGTCACGTCGTGCACATCACGCTTGCGAGCGCAGCCCGCAATGCGGCTTGCGGGCATCACCGGCAAGCCAAATCCATGTGTCGGAGCGCAGCGCTCAGGAGCGTGGTTTGGTCTTCTGCGGATCGTAATGGGCGAAGGCGACCACCCGCGCGGGTAGCCGCTTGGCATGGCCGTCGAGCTTGCCGATTTCGACCTCCGTGCCGACGGCCGCGTGTGTGACGTCCAGCCTCGCCAACGCGATGTTCTTGTTCAGCACCGGCGAGCGCATGCCCGAGGTTACAACGCCGATCTGAGCTCGGCCGACATGGACGCAATCGCCGTGGCCGACAGCGACATTGCTGTCGATGTCGAGCCCCACCAGTTTGTTTTGTGGGTTCTCCTTGCGGCGGATCAGCGCCTCGCGGCCGATGAAGTCGTCGGTCTTGGTCTTCAACGGCACGGTGAAGCCGATGCCGGCCTCGAACGGGTCGGTCTGGTCGGAGAATTCGTAACCGGCAAAGATGAGCCCGGCCTCGATACGCACCATGTCCAGCGCCTGCAACCCCATCGGCTTCAGTCCGTGCGGCTGGCCGGCTTCCCAGATCGCATCGAACACTTTTTCGGCGTCGCGCGGATGGCACCAGATCTCGTAGCCGAGTTCGCCGGTATAGCCGGTGCGCGATACGACGACCGGAATGCCATTGCCGCCGCCGATACGTGCCACCGCGAAGCGGAACCACTCCAACTCTTCGATCGACGGCTGCAGCGGCGACGTCCATATCACCTGCTTGAGAATGTCGCGGCTCTTCGGACCCTGTACTGCGACATTGTGCATCTGGTCGGTGGAGGAGCGCACCAGCACGTTGAGCCCGAGCTTTTTCGCCGTGTCGCGCAGCCATTCGCCGGACAGATCGTCGCCGCCGACCCAGCGGAAATTGTCCTTGCCGAGCCTGAGCAGCGTGCCGTCGTCGATCATGCCGCCATGCTCGTAGCACATGGCGGAGTAGACGACTTGGCCGACGCCAAGCTTCTTGACGTCTCGGGTCAGCGTGTATTGCAACAGCGCTTCGGAATCCGGACCGGTGACCTCGAACTTGCGCAGCGGCGACAGGTCCATGATCACCGCGTCCTGACGGCAGGCCCAGTATTCGGCGATCGGTCCCTCCTTGGCGAAGGAATTGGCCAACCAGTAGCCCCGGTACTCGACAAAGTCGCGGGTGTGCTTGGCAAAGCTCGAATGAAAGGCTGTCTCGCGGGTCATTTTCGGTTCCGAGTCGGGCGTCATGCGTCTGGCGATCGCTCGCGAGAATTTGTGCTGGCCGGAATAGGTCCGCACATGGATGTCAGTCAGATCCCAGCCATTGGCCGGCGTCGTGTCGTCGGGGCAGGCCGAGGACACGCAGACGATGTCGGTCAGCGCGCGCAGCAGCACATAATCGCCGGCGCGCGACCACGGCTCGTCGGAAACCATGACGCCATGCGCATCGATGGCCGTGTTGAAGAAGAAGTTGATCGCCATCCAGCCGGCGCGGGGATCGACGCCCTTGTCGGAGAGCGCGCGGTTGAAATTCTCCGAGCAGTTGGTGTGGCCGGGATAGCCGATGTCGTCGTAATATTTGGCAGCACAGGCAAGCGCGAACGCATCGTGCCGGCCGCATGTGTCCTGAATAACCTCGACCAGCGGCCCCATGTCCTGGTCGTAGTATTTCGAATGCAGGCCAGGCATCGGATAGCTCGACCCCATCAGCGTGCGTGTCGTCGTCACATCGAGCGGATGGTCGAGACCCTTGTCCAGCTTGCGCGCGGAGAAGCATTGAAAGTCGGTGCATTGGCGCCCGTCGACATCGATGATCTGCAGATAGTCGCCGGCCTTGACGAAGTAGGATTCGGCTGTTGCCGAGTGGACGCGCAGGTCGAGCACCGGATCGGCGAGCGGATCGGCAAGCTGGGATTTTGTCTTCAGGTGGACCGTGGCGCGCCGCACGATGACGGTGAGCGGTGTCGCGGTGTCGTGGCCATCGACCAGCATCGGCCCGCCGGGCGCGGCGATCAGCATCGCGCCGTCGCGGGCGACGGCAAACGCCTGTTCCGTACCGGCAGGCGTCGAGCCGCCGAAGATGCGCACCGCCTTGGGTTGGTCGACTTGCACTTGCCGGCGCTCGAGCCCACGGCGCACGGAGGCGAGACTGTCGTCGCCTGCCGCCAGCAACGCCTTGATGCCGGCGGCGTTGCTGTTCGACTTCTCGCCAAGAATTCCTGGGTCGGTGACGCCGCTCTGATCCCACGCCAGTAGCTCGCAAGCCTGGCCGCCTTCGACATTGCGCACCGTGATCGTATCGCCGGCCTCGACGTCGATCAGCACCGCGCCATTGCCCTGGATCGTATAGCGCTCCATGCCTGGCGGCAGCGCGATTTGGCCGGGCCGCAGGATGAGGCTCGGCCTGGGCGGTCCGGCTGCGACGGTGGGGTAAGGCGACTGGCTCATTTCAGCCTTGCGGTTCGAGCACCAAGTTTGCCTGTGCGTGAAATTATTTTAGCAGGGAGAATAGCAGCGAGGTTGAGTTTGGCAAGGCGGAGGTGGCTTTTTTGGGAGCGTAGTTCAGGTCGAATTTCGCCGGCCCGCTCTATTCCCGGGCGTCGGCGCTGCCCCTCATCTGGCTGCCGCCATCTTCTCCCCGTAAACGGGGCGAAGGACGCTTTCATTGGCGGTTTCGCCCATCTCCAACGTTGCAAAAAACGGCGCCGGCGTGGGGTCAGCTTCTTTCTCCCCGGGGGAGAAATGCCCGGCAGGGCAATGAGGGGCGGCGCCAAGATCTACAGCGGCGCCAAAATCTACAATTGTCGAGCTAAAATTCCTCCGAATGCCCAATCTCGATTCCATACTCGGCAACCGAGTCGAGCATCGTGTGCCACAGGCTCTCGGCAAATGTCGCGAACACCAGAACGTTGAACACCGCCTGGCCATCAGTCCGATCATTACCGCGCCACAGCGTGACGCTGGTGTGATCCATCGAGGTCGCGGCGGCCGCACCGATCGGGAACGCCTCGGCGTGCAGATCGATCGACGACAGCTTGGCCAGCATCATGCGCGCCTTGGCACCGGAAATGCTGATCAGCACCCGCGCATGCGACTGGTCCGACAGCGAGGCGGCGCCGGAAAACGCCGGCGTCAGCGCGCCCATCCCTCCCTTCGACAGGACGAAAAACTGGTCCGGTCCCGACCAGATCAGCGTGGCATCCGCCGTCCGCACTGCCTTGGGCGTTTCTGGAGCGGCGACACCGAAATAGCCGTTGGCGGCTGTCGCCATTTCGGCCGCCTTGCCGCGCCGCGCCATCACCTGGACGAGGTCGAAATTACGAATCTCGGTCAGCGACACACCGGCATCGCCGTGTGCGCCGTACGGTCCAGCGACGAGCGCGCGTTCGAGAGGGCTGCGGACCTCCCAGGAAAACTCAGCCACGCTGGCGCCCTCCATCCGGGTCGTAGAAGACGGGATTGCAGAGTTCGACATCATAATCCTCGCCGCGCAATGGATCATGCGCGTGCACGATCTCGCCGATGCGCTCACGGCCGCGCTCGACGAGTGCGAGCCCGATCCACTGGTCTGATGTCGGCGAGAAGCAGACCGAGGTGACATAGCCCTGATCGTTGCCGGGTCCAGGTGTCTGGCCCTTCGGGATGATGTGCGCGCCTGAGCGCAGCCGGCTCGCCTTGTCGGTCGGCTTGACGCCGACCACGACCTGCCGGTCCGGCGCGACCAGCGCCTCGCGGCCGGCCATGACGCGGCCGATGAAATCCTTCTTGGTCGACATCATCTTGCCGAGGCCGAGGTCGGCGGCCGTCGTCGTGCCGCTAAGCTCGGGTCCGGCGACATGGCCTTTCTCGATCCGCATCACGCCGAGCGCCTCGGTGCCGTAAGGCGTCACGCCGAAAGGCTTGCCGGCCAGCATCAGATTGCGCGCCATGGCTTCGCCGTAGCGCGCCGGCACGGAAATCTCGAACGCCATCTCGCCGGAGAAGGAGATGCGGAACAGTCGCGCCTTGATGCCGCCGCGCAACGCCACTTCGCGCGCGCCCATGAACGGGAAGCCCTCATTGGAGAGATCCTCGGCCGGATCGACGATCTCCTTCAGCAGGTCGCGGGTCTTGGGTCCGGCAATGGAGAATTGCGCCCACTGATCGGAGACCGAGGTCAACTGCACGTCGAGTTCGGGGAACAGCACCTGCCGGCAGAATTCCAGATGCTGCATCACCAGCCCGGCCTTGGCGGTGGTGGTGGTCAGGAAATAATGGTCCTCGGCCAGCCGCGAGGTCGTGCCGTCGTCATGGACCAGACCATCCTCGCGCAGCATTAGTCCGTAGCGTGCCTTGCCGACCGCGAGATTGGAGAAGGTATTGATATAGACTCGGTCGAGGAAGGCGCCGGCATCCGGGCCATGCACGTCGATCTTGCCGAGCGTCGAGACATCGCAGAAGCCGACGCCTGAGCGCACCGCCTTGACTTCTCGGGTCACCGATTCCAGCCAGTCTTTCTCGCCGGCGCGCGGATACCATTGCGCGCGCTTCCATAGGCCGGTGTCGACGAAGACCGCGCCCTGTTCGGCCGCCCAGTGATGCGACGGCGTCAGCCGCGTCGCATGGAAGGTCTCGTCGCGGTGATGGCCGGCAAAGGCTCCGATGGCGACCGGCACGTAAGGCGGCCGGTAGATCGTCGTGCCGGTTTCGGGAATGGAGCGGCCGCTCACCGCCGCCATGATGGCGAGGCCGGCGACATTCGAGGTCTTGCCCTGGTCGGTCGCCATGCCCAGCGTGGTGTAGCGTTTCAGGTGCTCGACCGATTCAAAGCCCTCGCGCTGCGCAAGCTCAATGTCGGAGGCGGTGACATCATGCTGCTGGTCGACGAAGGCCTTGCCCTTGCCGGCGACATGCCAGAGCGGGGTCAGCGAAAAAGCTTCGTCGTCGGCGACCGGCATCGAGCCGGAACCGCCGCCGCGTCCAGCATCGTGCGCCGCGGCAGTGCCCGCTGCAAACCCTTCGCGCAAGCAGGCGCCAAGGCCGAAGGAACCGGTGGCGGCGCCAGCGGCGACCACGCCGGGAGGAGCGCCGTCGGGCACGAAGGCGGCGATGTCTTCGCGCCATTTCGGCCGGCCTCGATGATAGGAGGTCAACCCGACAGCGGGGTTCCAGCCACCGGAAACGGCGAGACCGTCGGCCTCGACCTCGGCGCGCGCACCGCCGGTGAGGGAGACCGCGACTTTGCGGACGCCGTCCTTGCCGCCGTCGACACCGCTGACGGAGCCGTGCAGCACCGGGAATCCGCCCTTGGCTGCCAGCGAACGATGGGCCGGGGACACGTCAGGCCGTGCGTCGATCACCGCCGCGATTTGCAATCCCGCGCCGAGGGCGGTCTCGACCGTGCGCCAGCCGTCCTCATTGTTGGTGAACAGCGCGACCCGTTTTGCAGGCGTCGCCGCGAAGCGCGCAACATAGCTGCGCATCGCGGAGGCCATCATTACGCCTGGCGTGTCGTTGCCGGCAAAGACGATCGGCCGTTCGATGGCGCCGGCCGCGACCACACAGCGCTTGGCCACGATCCGCCACAGCCGCTGGCGCACCTGATGCTCGGGCGGTGAGGGGAGATGGTCGTTGACCCGTTCGATGGCGCCATAGGTGCCGCCGTCATAGACACCGAACAGCGTCGTGCGGGTCATGATGCGGACATCGGGCATCGTTGCGAGTTCAGCCAGCGTTCGCGACAGCCACTCTGCCGCCGGCAGTCCGTCGATCGTGCCCCCATCCGAGAGCAGGCGGCCGCCGAGCGCGAAATCCTCTTCGCACAGGATGACGCGCGCACCCGTGCGCCCAGCAGCAAGCGCCGCCGCGAGGCCCGTTGGACCGGAGCCGGCGATCACCACGTCGCAATGCGCCCAGGCTTTGTCGTAGTGGTCCGGATCGGCGATACCCGCGGCACGGCCGAGGCCGGCGGCGCGGCGGATCGCCGGCTCGTAGACCGCCTCCCAGAACTTCGCCGGCCACATGAAGGTCTTATAGTAGAAGCCGGCGACGAAGATCGGCGCGAACAACTGGTTGACCGACATGACATCGAAACGCAGCGACGGCCAGCGGTTCTGGCTGGCGGCCTCGAGCCCTTCATAGAGTTCGGCGGTCGTGGCCTTGGTGTTCGGCTCGCGCCTTGCGCCGGTGCGCAATTCGACCAGCGCGTTGGGCTCTTCGGAACCCGCGGTCAGGATGCCGCGCGGGCGGTGGTATTTGAACGAGCGACCGACCAGCTTGACGCCGTTGGCTATCAACGCCGAGGCGAGAGTATCGCCCCGGTAGCCGGAGAAAGTCTTGCCGTCGAAGCGGAAGTTAAGCGCTGCCGAGCGGTCGATGAGACCGCCCGATGTGAGGCGATGGGATTGGCTGGAACTCACCATGCCCGGCCCTCACGCAAAAAGGTCGCGCCGCCCCTCATCCGCCTGCCGGCACCTTCTCCCCGTATAGGGACGGGGAGAAGGGAGACGGCCGCAACGCTGGCGCCCTTCTTGCAATGCAGGCTATTGGCGAAATCATCGAAGACAGCGCCCCTCTCCCCGTCTCTATACGGGGAGAGGATGCCGGCAGGCAGGTGAGGGGTAGCGCCGAGGTGGCAGAAAATGTTCATTTCGCAACCTGCCTCGCACCGGCACCAGCCGCCGGCTCAACCGAAGAAATCTCATGCGTCAGCGTGTTGCGGGTGACCTTCAGCCACGCCCGGCAGCCGCCACCGTGATACCAGTTCTCCTCCATTACGCCGGCGATGTTGTCGCGCAGATAGACGTAGTCGTAAACAGCGTCGTCGCCGGCGTCCGCCGCCGGACGTTGTGGCTTGGCGTCGCCGAGATAGGTGAACTCGCCGAGTTCGCGTTCGCCGCAGAAGGGACAGACAATGCGCATGGTTCCTGACCGTCCTCAGTGAAGGTTCGGTTGGGCGCCCTGGCCCTTTTCGTCGATCATGGCGCCGGTGCGGAACCGGTCGAGGCGGAAGCGCGCGGCTTCCTTGTGCGACTCGTCTCGGGCCAGAAGATGGGCGAAGACGAAGCCGGATCCCGGCGTTGCCTTGAAGCCGCCGTAGCACCAGCCGGCGTTGAGGTAGAGGCCATCCACCGGTGTCTTGTCGATGATCGGCGAGCCGTCCATCGACATGTCCATGATGCCACCCCACTGGCGCAGCAGGCGCACGCGCCCGATCATCGGGATCAGCGCCATGCCGCCCTCGCAGACATCCTCCATCACAGGCATGTTGCCGCGCTGGGCATAGGAATTGTAGCCGTCGATGTCGCCGCCGAAGACGAGGCCGCCCTTGTCCGACTGGCTGACATAGAAATGGCCGGCGCCGAAGGTCATGACATTGGGGATCAGCGGCTTGATCGCCTCGGAGACGAAGGCCTGCAGCACATGGCTTTCGATCGGCAGGCGCAGGCCCGCCATCGCGGCGACCCGTGACGAGGAGCCGGCGACCGCCATGCCGATCTTGCCGGCGCCGATCCTGCCGCGCGAGGTCTCGACGCCCATTACCTTGCCGTTGGCATCCCTGACGAAGCCGGTAACCTCGCAATTCTGGATGATGTCGACGCCAAGCTCGCTCGCCGCATGGGCATAACCCCAGACCACGGCGTCATGCCGCGCGGTCCCGCCGCGTCGCTGCAGCAATCCGCCCTGTACCGGAAAGCGTGCATGGTCGAAATTCAGGAACGGCATCATCTTTTTGAGCGCCGGCTGGTCGAGCAGTTCGGCATCGATGCCGTTGATGCGCATCGTGTTGCCGCGCCGCGCATAGGCGTCGCGCTGGGCGTCAGAATGGTAGAGGTTGATGACGCCGCGCTGGCTGACCATGGAATTGTAGTTGAGGTCCTGCTCCATCCGCTCCCACAGCTTCATCGACAATTCATAGAAGCCGGTATTGCCGGGCAGGCCGTAGTTGGAGCGGATGATGGTGGTGTTGCGGCCGGCATTGCCGGAGCCGATCCAGCCCTTTTCGAGCACGGCGACATTCTTGATGCCGTACTCGCTGGCGAGGAACCAGGCGGTGGCCAAGCCATGGCCGCCGCCGCCGATGATCACCACGTCGTAGCGATCCTTCGGCGTGGCGTCGCGCCAGGTGCGCTGCCAGTTCTTGTGGCCGGAAAGGGCGGCCCGGGCGAGCGAGAAGATCGAGTATTTCATCAGGTCATTCCGAGGCCGCTCGCACCGCTGGACGGTTATATGTCCAGCGTGTGGTCGCGCTCCCATTGCGTGAAGTGCGAAGCATAGGAATTCCATTCCTGGTGCTTCAGCTTTAGATAAGCCGACGAGAATTCCTCACCTAGCGCCGCCTTGAGCGATTTGTCCTTGTCGAACTCGCGCAGCGCATCGAGCAGGTTGAGCGGCAGCTTCGGCGCGCCCTTCACCGTATGGCCGTTCTGGTACATGTCGATGTCGTAACGCCTGCCCGGATCGGCCTTGGAGCGGATGCCGTCGAGGCCGGCGGCGATGATGACAGCCTGCAGAAGGTAAGGATTGGCGGCCCCATCCGGCAGGCGCAACTCGAAGCGGCCTGGGCCGGGCACACGCACCATGTGGGTGCGGTTGTTGCCGGTCCAGGTCACCGTGTTCGGCGCCCAGGTCGCGCCGGAAATAGTACGCGGCGCGTTGATGCGCTTGTAGGAATTCACCGTCGGGTTGGTGATCGCGGCGAGCGCAGAGGCATGCTTCATGATGCCGCCGAGGAAGTTCCTGCCCTTGGCCGACAGGCCGAGTTCCATCGAATTGTCGGCGAAAACATTGGTCTTGCCGGATTTGTCCCACACCGAGATGTGAGCATGACAGCCATTGCCGGTCAGGCCCTGGAAGGGCTTGGGCATGAAAGTAGCGCGAAGGCCATGCTTTTCCGCGATCGACTTGACCATGAACTTGAAGAAGGAATGCTTGTCGGCGGTCGGCAGCGCATCGTCGAACGCCCAGTTCATCTCGAACTGGCCGTTGGCGTCCTCGTGGTCGTTCTGGTAGGCGCCCCAGCCGAGCGCCAGCATATGATCGCAGATCTCGGCGATGACGTCGTAGCGGCGCATCACCGCCTGCTGGTCGTAACAGGGCTTTGAGGCGGTATCGTATTCGTCGGAGATGGTTTTGCCATCGGGCGAGATCAGGAAGAACTCGGCCTCGACGCCGGTCTTCACATGCATGCCGTCGCTGGCGGCTTCGGCGATCAGCCGCTTCAGCGTGTTGCGTGGCGCCTGGTCGACATCCTTGTCGTCCATGATGCAGTTGGCGGCGACCCAGGCGACTTCAGGTTTCCACGGCAGCTGGATGACGGAGTCCGGGTCCGGCACCGCCAGCATATCGGGATGCGCGGGGGTCAGATCAAGCCAGGTGGCAAACCCGGCAAAGCCGGCGCCATCCTTCTGCATATCGGCAATCGCCTGCGCCGGCACCAGCTTGGCGCGCTGTCCGCTGAACAGGTCGGTATAGGAAATCATGAAGTATTTGACGCCGTTCTCCTTGGCGAATGCGGCGAGATCGTTCCCCATTATGTAGTTTCCTCGCTATGTGATCTGGGTAGTCTTGTCAGAAACCGTTCTTCCCCGGTATCCAATTGGTGCCGGCCAGCGGGACGCCGGCCATCGCGGCTGCCTCGATCGTCAGTGCGACGAGGTCCTCCGGTTCGAGATTGTGCAGGCTGTTCTTGCCGCAGGCACGGGCAATGGTCTGAGCCTCGAGCGTCATCACCTTGAGGTAGTTCGCCAGCCGGCGGCCGGCGGCCACCGGGTCGACCCGCTTCATCAGATCGGGATCCTGCGTGGTGATGCCGGCGGGGTCGCGGCCCTCGTGCCAGTCGTCATAGGCGCCGGCCGTGGTGCCGAGGTCGTTATACTCCGCCTCCCAGCGGGGGTCGTTGTCGCCAAGCGCGACCAGGGCTGCCGTTCCGATCGAGACCGCGTCGACGCCAAGTGCGAGCGCCTTGGCGACATCGGCGCCGTTGCGGATGCCGCCTGAGATGATCAGCTGCACCTTGCGGTGCATGCCGAGATCCTGCAGCGCCTGCACTGCCGGCCTGATGCAGGCGAGCGTCGGCTGGCCGACATTCTCAATGAACACTTCCTGCGTGGCCGCCGTGCCGCCCTGCATGCCGTCGACGACGACGACATCGGCGCCGGCCTTCACCGCGAGCGCTGTATCGTAATAGGGGCGGGCGCCGCCGACCTTGACGTAGATCGGCTTTTCCCAATCGGTGATCTCGCGCAGTTCGAGGATCTTGATCTCGAGATCGTCCGGCCCGGTCCAGTCGGGGTGGCGCGAGGCCGAGCGCTGGTCGATGCCTTTCGGCAGCGTGCGCATTTCGGCGACACGGTCGGAAATCTTCTGGCCGAGCAGCATGCCGCCGCCGCCGGGCTTGGCGCCCTGGCCGACGACGACTTCGATGGCGTCGGCGCGGCGCAGGTCGCGCAGGTTCATGCCGTATCGCGACGGCAAATATTGATAGACCAGTTGCTTGGAATGGCCGCGCTCTTCCTCGGTCATGCCGCCGTCGCCGGTCGTGGTCGAAGTGCCCGACAGCGTCGCGCCGCGACCGAGTGCTTCCTTGGCGGGGCCCGAGAGCGAGCCAAAGCTCATGCCGGCGATGGTGATCGGGATCTTCAGTTCGATCGGCTTCTTGGCGTGGCGCGAGCCAAGCACGACTGATGTGTCGCAGCGCTCGCGATAGCCTTCCAGCGGATAGCGCGAGATCGAGGCGCCGAGGAACAACAGGTCATCGAAATGCGGCAGCTTGCGCTTGGCGCCGGCGCCACGGATGTCGTAGATGCCGGTCGCCGCGGCGCGGCGGATTTCGGAAAGTGTGTAATCGTCGAAGGTCGCGGATTTGCGGGGCGTCGTCGGCGGGTTGCGATAGGTCATGCTGCCTCAATACGCGTCGGCGTTGTCGATGTTGAAATTGTAGAGGGTGCGCGCCGAGCCATAGCGCTTGAACTCCGACGGCTTGACCCCGGTGACGCCGGCACGGTCGAGCAGGCCTTGCAGCAATTCCAGATGCTCGGGCCGCATCTCCTTGGCGATGCAGTCGGCGCCGAGGCTGTCGACCTTGCCGCGCACGAAGAGCCGCGCCTCATAAATGGAATCGCCCAGCGCGTCGCCTGCGTCGCCCAGCACCACCAGGTTCCCAGACTGCGCCATGAAGGCCGACATGTGGCCGATATTGCCGTGGACGACAATGTCGATGCCTTTCATCGAGATGCCGCAGCGCGACGACGCATTGCCCTCGATGACCAGCAGGCCGCCCTTGCCGGTGGCGCCGGCATACTGGCTGGCGTCGCCTTTCACTGTTATCGAGCCCGACATCATGTTCTCGCCGACACCGGGTCCCGCCGAGCCATGCACGGTGATGGTGCCGCCGGAATTCATCCCGCCGCAATAATAGCCGACGCTGCCGCGCACATCGATGCTGACAGGCTGGTCGACGCCGACGGCGACCGAATGGTTGCCCTTCGGGTTGAGCACTTCCCACGCCGTTTCGTTCGAGCCGGGGGCCAGACCGTGCAGCGCCTGGTTCAATTCGCGCAGCGACATGGCGTCGAGGTCGAAGACGCGCGCATGGGCTTGATCGCGCGTTGCCTTGGAGGTTGCCGTCATGAACTCAATGCTCCCAGAAATAGACGGTTGCGGGCTCCGGCTCCCAGACCCTCGCATTGTCTATGCCGGGCAGTTTGGTCAGCGCGCGATATTCCGAGCCGAAGGCGACGTACTGGTCGGTCTCGGCCATGACGGCGGGCTTGCAGGCGATCGGGTCGCGCACGACGCCAAAGCCGTTCTTGGTGCCGACGACGAAGGTGAAGAAGCCGTCGAGGTCCGACAGCGTGCCTTCCAGCGCCTCGCCGAGATTCTTGCCATGCGCCATCTGGGAGGAAAGGTAGGCGGCCGCGACCTCGGTGTCGTTTTCGGTCTCGAAGCTCATGCCTTCGCGGATCAACTCGCGGCGGACATTGTTGTGGTTGGACAGCGAACCATTGTGCACCAGGCACTGGTCGGCGCCGGTCGAGAACGGATGCGCGCCCATCGTCGTCACCGCCGATTCGGTCGCCATGCGGGTGTGGCCGATGCCATGCGTGCCGGTCATCTTGCGGACATCGAAGCGATCGACGACCGCTTCGGGCAGGCCGACCTCCTTGTAAATCTCGACCACATCACCGGCGCCCATGATGCGGATGTCAGGGCGCAGCGCCTGGATGGCCTCGCGGGCCTCGTCGATCTTGTCGGGACGGGTCCTGACGACGGCGTGGGTCGACTTCACCGCGATGCTCACCGGCACGCCGAGCGCCTTGGCAAGCTGGGTATCGAGGTCGCGAAAATCGCGGTCTGGTTTCGCCGATTGGATAGTGATCTTGGCTTCGTTGCCGGATGGGGCGCCATAGATGGCGATGCCCGCGCTGTCCGGGCCGCGATCGCTAAGCGATACCAGCATTTCCGACAGCATCGCCCCGAGCTTGGGCTCCAACGATTTGTCCTTCAGAAACAGCCCGACGATTCCACACATGTCAGCCTCCGACCTTTGTTCTCTGGAGATGTACCGAATGAGTTCCGGGAATTCAATGGGATGAAAAAAATATTCCTGTAGTTATATATCTGCCTGCGCACCGCCACCGGCTGTATTGCCCTGGTGACGTTCGCTGTGGACCCATTTGGCGGTACGGATGCGGGCGCTCTTATAGGCGTCGAGTATCGACAGCGCATAGATCAGGAGACCACCCGCATGGCGGCCGACGAAGCTGGCGTCCGGCGGCGCGATCTTCATCGTTACCCACGCCAGGATCACCATGAAGAAGATGAACTGCAGGCCGCGCACCGGCACACCGAGAATGACGTGTCCGCTTGCCGGCAGGATGATTGCCGCGCCGAGAACCAGATACGGGTTCGGTGGAGCGGGCGCGTTGGTTGTGCTGGTCATGCGGCCTGCCTTTCAGCATGGTTGATGGCGTCGCGAAGCGCCGAAATCGAAGTGAGCAACCTTTCGACCAGTGCCGGATCGAGTATTGCACCGCCGAAATCGGCCTGCCGGAACACGCCGTAGCGGGCGCGCTGCGCCTCGGCCAGGAGCCAGACGATCCGTATCCCCTTGGGTGTGATGAGCAGCTCCTTGGCGCGTCCGTCGGAAAAGGGGTCGAGATGGCTGGCAATCAGGCCCTGCGGAAAGCGTGCGCCCCTGCCGTCTGTCCGCAGCACTGCCTCTGCCGGAAATCCCGGGGCCTTCGGCAGCGTGTGTTCCAGGTGGTCGAAATTGGAGAACGTCGTCGGCGACCCCGGCCGCATCATCATGTCGAAAGTGGCGGCGATCGCGATCTTTTCGAGGATCGAGATCGATAACCAGCGTGCCGGCAGTTTTCGCGTAGCCAGCGTATCGACGATGGTCCGCACCTGGACGCGCCGGCCGTTCCATGAGCCTTCCCAGGTGACGATTCCGGCGGTGCCGTCCGAGACATTGGCTGCATCCGAAATGACGGAACGAAGGTTGGCTTGTTCGACCGCGAGTGCGGCCGAAGCCCTGTTGCGGCTGGCGCGCACCAACCACATCAGGTGAAGGGCGAAAGCCAGGGCAATCGCCCCGGCGAGCAGTGCTGACGTCACCTCGGACACCTTATCATGCCATGCCCGCCCGGGGTCCGGACGGGCCTTCTTCCATCAATACCCCTGCGGCTTCGGCCACGGCATGGAGAACTGATCGCCGCGACGGACGAACTTGTAGCGGTAGAAATGAAACCATACCGAGATCAGGAAGTAGAACGCGACCATGGCGATCAACTGCGAACCGAAGCCGAGGAAGATGGCGAAGTAGGTGACCACGCACAGGCAGAACAGCACGATGGCCGGCAGCGGATGGAAAGGATGCGTGTAGCCACGGCGGATGGTACCCAGCGGCCACTTCTTGCGGAACATCATGATGTTGATGCTCATGAACGTGTATTGCAGCACGCCAGACAGGATCGAGAAGGTGATCGCCTGATTGAGGTCGGCGATGAAAGCGAAGGCGAGCGC
This sequence comes from Mesorhizobium sp. B2-4-12, assembly GCF_006441575.1. Classification (NCBI taxonomy): domain Bacteria; kingdom Pseudomonadati; phylum Pseudomonadota; class Alphaproteobacteria; order Hyphomicrobiales; family Phyllobacteriaceae; genus Mesorhizobium; species Mesorhizobium sp. B2-4-12. Next base: position 48,162 of record NZ_VFVC01000004.1, on the reverse strand, counting down.
GATCGGCAGCAGGAACAGGATCGAGCGGTAGGGTGTGCGATATCTAGGATGCACGGCCGAGAACCAGCTCGGCAGGTAGCGGTCGCGGCCAAGCGAGAACCAGGCGCGCGCGGCGTCATTGATGCAGCCATTGGCGGACGCGATGGCGGCAAGCAGCGTCGCGACGAACAGGAGGTTTTCGAGCAGCGGACTGCCGGTCAGCTTGCCCGCGTCCCAAAGCGGATAGGGCGTGATACCGAGATATTCCCATGGCATTAGCGAGGCGCAGACATACCAGGTCATCGCGGCCGCGATCAGAAGCGTGATCATGCCCGCCATGGTGCCGTAGGGCAGCGAGCGTGCCGGCGAGCGCACTTCCTCGGCGGCCTGCGTGGTGCCCTCGATGCCGAGGTAATACCAGATGCCGAACTGGAAGGCTGCGATGACGCCGATCCAGCCGTAGGGCAGCGCATTGCCAGGAGTGACCAGTTCGTTGAGCTTCAGCACCGCGCCTTGCGTCCATGGGCTGACCGAGAAGAACAGGATGACGATCGAGACATAGGCGATCGCGGTGATGACGAAGTTGACGTTGAGCGTCATCAGAACGCCGCGATAGTTGAGCCACGCCAGCACCACGATGGTGGCGGCGATGAAGGAATTGTGGGTGAGCCCATCGATCCCCGCCTTGGCGACGATCGTGTCGCCGAGCAGGATGGCGTCGGACACTTCGAGCATCGTGTAGGCGAAAACCAGGAACAGCGCGACGTTGAAGGCCATCAGCGGCCCGACGATGTGTTTGGCCTGGGCGTATTGGCCGCCCGCGGCGGCGACGGTCGACGTGACCTCGGAATCGATCATGGCGACGGAAGTGTAGAGCAGGCCCACGACCCAGCACACGATAAGGGCCGCCAGCGTACCGCCCTTGTCGGCGGAGAAGTTCCAGCCCGTGAATTCGCCGACCAGGACGATGCCGACTCCGAGCGCCCAGACATGGGCCGGGCCGAGCACCCTGAGCAGCGAAACCCTGTCGCCGCCATTTACCGCTGTTCCTGCCGTTTCAACCGCGACCGTCATCGTTCAATCCCCACTCAGATCCGGTGTTTTTCGGAAACGGCCTCAAGCTCGCCTTCGCGCGATGAGGTCAGAACGTCCTCGCTATAGGTCGTGTCGACCTTGAACCAGTCGAAGAGCATCCACAGGGCGAGCACGATCGAGATGCCCCAGCATGCATAAGAGAGTGCTATCCACATGATGCTTCCCCGGTCTACTTGTCTTCGAATTTTTCGTTGATGACGTCGCGATATTCCCGGTCGGATGCGCGGAACAGGAACACGAAATAGCCGATCAGCACGATCGCCATGATGATGAGCGTTGGCCAGTCGATCACATAGTGGAATCGGTTCTGGATGACGTCATGCGCCGTTTCCGGCGTGTAGCCCAGCTTTTCCCAGATCGAGGCCATGGTTGGATTCTGGCCGAGGGCTTCCCACGTCTTGGCGTCGAGTGCGTCGATGGATTTGGCCGCGCCGGCGAGCCCGAGCTTCAGCGGCAGCCATAGCGCCACGAATATGGCCACCACCACGACGACGATATCGAAGATCTGCCCGGTCTTGCTCTGCTCCGGCGGCGTATAGCGGGACATGGCTCCTACCTCTCAGGACTTGCGGTTGCGGAACGCGTCCGCGTTCTTGATGTCGAGCCCGTAGATGAACTCCTTGTCTTCCTTGTAGTGCCTGACCATCGCCAGAATGGCGGCCGTGTTGAAGATCAGCACGGCGGCGGCGGCAACTGCCACGACGGCCTTGATGCCGCTATGTGGGATGTAGGGCCATGTCATGGAAAGGACGAACAAGATCGTCGCCCACAGGCAGATGATCAGGAGCGCGGATCCACGCAAATCGGAACGGTACAGCGCCTCGATGCGCTGCTGCAGGTCTGACATCGGTTTTCCCCTTTTTCCGGCGTCCGGTTCCGAAGTTGCCGCTCGCCGCTCTCTTTCAAGAGAGTGAAATTTTTTTCACAAAATCAGGCCGATTTCCGCAATTGTCAAGATGAATTTACGCAGAGTTAACCGTTTGGCCCGGGCAATGAATTTTGCCTGACAATGAAATTATTTGCTTCAGGGGATTGCGGGCCTCCCTCGTTTGCGGTCAATATTCGCGCAAGGCCCCGGCCGCTGTGCAAAGGGGCAGGGAACATCAACGACTATCGGACGGAGGACGATCGGATGACGGCATCCTGGAGATTTTCGACCCTGGCGGATCGCCATCGCGCGCTGGGTTCGAAGCTCGAAGACTGGAGCGGCATGGGCACCGCCTGGACCTACGAGAAGGACGCCGACGAGGAATACATCGCCATCCGCACCAAGGCCGGGCTGATGGATGTTTCCGGCCTGAAGAAAGTCCATATCACCGGGCCGCACGCCTCGCACCTCATCGATCTCGCCACCACGCGCGATGTCGAAAAAATCTATCCCGGCAAGTCTGCCTATGCCTGCATGTTGAACGAGGCGGGAAAGTTCACCGACGACTGCATCCTCTACCGCACCGGGCCGAATGCCTGGATGGTCGTGCACGGCTCCGGCACCGGCCATGAGGAGTTGCAGCGGGCCGCCATGGGGCGTGACGTGTCGCTGCGCTTCGACGACAATCTGCACGACCTGTCGCTGCAGGGGCCGACAGCGGTCGACTATCTGGCCAAGCATGTGCCCGGCATTCGCGACCTCAACTATTTTCACCACATGCAGACGCAGCTGTTCGGGTTCCCGGTCATGATTTCGCGCACCGGCTACACCGGCGAGCGCGGCTACGAGATATTCTGCCGTGGCCAGGATGCCGGCACGATCTGGGACAGGATTCTTGAAGAGGGTAAGAGCGCCGGCATTATTCCATGCCGCTTCACCACGCTCGACATGCTGCGCGTCGAGAGCTACCTGCTGTTCTACCCCTACGACAATTCGCAGAAGTACCCGTTCGAGAATGAAGGCCCCGGCGACACGCTGTGGGAACTCGGTCTCGACTTCACCGTCAGCCCCGGCAAGACAGGTTTCCGTGGCGCCGAGGAACACTATCGCCTAAAAGGCAAGGAGCGCTTCAAGATCTACGGCGTGCTGCTCGATGGCAAGGAGCCCGCCGACGAAGGTGCGCCGGTCTATCGCGACGGCAAGAAGGTCGGCGTGGTGACCTGCGCCATGTATTCGCCGCTGGTCGAGAAATCGATGGGCATCGCCCGGCTCGACGTCGACTGCGCGGTGAAGGACACCAAGCTCGAAATCCGCAACAGGAGCGGTTCGATCAAGGCGACCGCGCAGCCCTTGCCGTTCGACGATCCCAAGAAGGCCAAGCGCACGGCGAAAGGCTGAGGCATAATCACCAGCGAGGGGTTCGAGGCACGAAGACTTAAATGGCAGCCAAAAGCATCATCAGCCGGCCGGTCTACGGAACGCTCTCTCCGCAGCCCGGCAAGCACCATCTTTTCATCGCCGATGCCGAGGGCGCGCTCGCTATATCCGAGATGGCCGCACGAGCTCCCGCTGGCTTTTTCGACGGCGCCGAGATCGTCTTCATCCCCGGTCCTGACGGCAGACACATCGCCGCCCTCGAAGCCTTGCAGCCTGCCCAGTTTCACCAGGCGCCGTCTTTCGCCAGCCTGCTGCCGAGGCTGAAGCAGACACTGAGCAATGCACATATGGGCCTGCGCCTCTATCTCAGCGGCACTGAAGGGCTGATCGGCCAGGCCATGCAGGTGGCGCTCGAAGCCGGTATCGATCACACTTCCATGCAGACCGAACATCGCGGCTCGCTGGCGCGGCGCATGCAGTGCGTGCACTGCAAGGGCATCACCGAGAATGTGACGACGCAGCCCGCCACCTGCTCGCATTGCGGCCTGCTGCTCCTGGTGCGCGATCACTATTCCAGGCGCCTTGCCGCCTTCCAGGGCGTGTGTATCAATGCCGAGGATCGCAGCGAAATTCCTCCGGTGGAGGAGGCCTTCCCATGAGCACCGGCACAACCAAGCTCGATGTGGTGGTCAGCGATGTCGTCCCGGTGAACGACCTTGTCACCCGCTTCCATTTCCGCCGGCGCGACGGCGAGCTCCTGCCGACTTTCTCCGGCGGCGCCCATGTGGTGGTCGAAATGCGGGACGGCGAGCGCACCAGGCTCAATCCCTATTCGCTGATGGGCTCGCCGCTCGACACGCGCGAGTACACGATCTCGGTGCGCCGCGACGATGTCGGTCGCGGCGGCTCGCTGTTCATGCACAGGAGCGTCAAGCCGGGCCTAGAGATGGTGATCAGCTATCCCGTCAACCTGTTCTCGCTCGATCTGCGCGCCAAAAAGCACCTGATGCTCGCTGGCGGCATCGGCATCACGCCGTTCATGGCGCAGACCGCGCAGCTGGCGGGGGAGGGCGGCAATTTCGAATTGCACTATACCTGCCGCACCGCTTCTCTCGGCACCTATGCCGATGTGCTGCGCGACCGTTACGGCCGCCGCGTCCGGCTCTACCATGACGATCGCGACGAGCGCATCGAGCTCGACCGTCTGTTGTCGACTCAGCCGCTCGGCACGCATCTCTATGTCTGCGGTCCCGCCGGCATGATCAACTGGGTGCGCGACCGCGCGGCCGCCTTGGGCTGGCCTTCCGAAGCCGTGCATTTCGAGCATTTTGCAGCACCCCAGCCCGGCGAGCCCTTCGATGTGACGCTGGCCGTCAGCGGCAAGACGATCCGCGTAGGTTCGCAGCAGAGCCTGCTCGAGGCGATCGAGGCAGCCGGCGTCGATCCGCCCTATCTCTGCCGTGGCGGTGTCTGCGGCCAGTGCGAAACCAATGTCATTTCGTATGACGGAAAGTTCATCCACAACGATCACTGGCTGAGCGAGGAAGACCACCGTTCCGGCTGCAAGATCATGCCGTGCGTGTCGCGCTTCGCAGGCAAATCGCTGGTCTTGGAAAGATAGGAGGCGAGCTTGGGAATCACCTTTCGCAAGGAAACGTTCCGCGACGATTTTACCTTCAGGAACAGCCCGGAACACATCAGGCGGTTCCCGTTTCCGTTCCACGAAGACGCCTACATGTATGCGGTCAACATCGAGCCGCATGTCGTCGGTCCCAAGGGCAGCGTGCTGGAAAACCTGATCGACGTCGACGAGCACTATGTCGCCGAGATGCAGGACCGCGCGCTGGTGCTGGCCGAGGATCCGCTGCGCTGCCAGTCGCTGCCGCACATGACACTGGCCGGTTGGGATCTGCTCGAGCTTTTGATGGAGCAGCAGGCGCTCGGCTATCCCGAGCATTTCACGCTGACGCGCGACGGTGACCGCTGGCGCTGGATCAACAGACCGCTCGGCATTGACGACACCTTCACCTTCGGCGACACCTCGACACTGCCTTACGGGCCGATGGAATACATCACCCGGCAGAGCCAGGGCGATTTCTGCATCCTCGACCAGCGCGACGGCAATCTGTGGATGGATGCCGGCATGGTCACCACCCAGGCCGACTGGTCGCTCGATTTCGACATCGGCATGAACTTCTTCGAATGGCACGCGCCGGTGCCGCTGGCGCATGAGAAGGGTATTTTCACGCGCGCGCTGAAGTTCCTCACCAACATCCAGCAGGGCAAGCCGGCGCGGCGTCTGAACTGGACGATGACCATCAATCCGCGTCTCGACACCAGCCCGGAGAATTACCACAAATGGGGGCCGGACCGGGCGACGGTCACGCCCGAGAATGTCGGCGACAAGGTGCATCTGCGCGTCGAATTGCAGAGCTTCTGGCGGCTGCCGCGCTCCAACGGCATCGTCTTCCCGATCCGCTGCTACCTGATCAAGATGGATGAGCTGGTGACGCAACCGAAATGGGCACGGCGCCTGCACCGCGTCATCCGCGACCTGCCCGAGGAACTCGCCACCTACAAGGGCCTGACGCGTTACCGGCCGACGCTGGTCGAGTGGCTGTCGAAGCTCGATGACGGCAGCCCGACGAGCCCGGGGTTTGGGCCGGACTGAGCGAGGCCCGCGAAGCTGCCGATCTCCCCCTCGAGGGGGAGATGTCGCCGAAGGCGACAGAGGGGGTTGCCGCGCGTGGAGCGCTAATCTCGTCCGCCGTAGAACGTTCAGCCTCCAGTCGAACCGACCCCCTCTGGCCTACCGGCCATCTCCCCCTCAAGGGGGGGAGATCAATTCCGTTACCCCGCACTATTCTGCGGGTAACAAATAATCGACAAATAACGCATCGGCAGCTGCGTCAGCTGCTCGGGCCCGTGCGGCGCGTCGGCGTCGAAGAACAGACTATCGCCGGGCTTCATCGGATAAAGATTGCTGCCGTGTCGATAAACGACCTCGCCTTCGAGCATGTAGAGGAATTCCATACCTTCGTGCTGAAAGGTCGGGAACACGTCCGAATCCTCGGTCAGCGTGATCAGGTATGGTTCGACGACGACGCCGCTGGTGTTGGAGCCGATATGGCCGAGCAGATTGTACTGGTGGCCGGCGCGCGTGCCTCGCCGCTCGACATCGAGCCCTTCGCCGGCCTTGACGAAGACAGCGCTGCGTTCTTCCTCGAAGCGGCGGAAGAAGGCAGTAACGGGAACGCCCAGCGCTCGCGACAGCGCCTGCAGGGTGGTCAGCGACGGCGAGGTGATGCCGTTCTCGATCTTGGACAGCATCCCCAGAGAAATGTCGGTGGCGACAGCCAGGTCGGCGACCGTGATGCCAAGCTTCTTGCGGAAAGCCCGCACCTCGCGGCCGATCGCAACCTCCAGCACTTTCTCGCGCGTGTCGCGGATGGCATGCGGGTTCTGCGTCAGCGGCGCGCGGATGGTCTTCCCGTCCACGGAAGCCTTCGGCTGCGGCTTTGCCTTGGCGCCGCCAGATCCGGCTTTGGAAACGGAAGTGTTTTTCGCCATGTCGCCCCCCGGACCGCGTGGATTTATTTCACTCAAGGTGAACATGACAGGTGCCGATACAGGAGCGCAACCACGACGGCAAGCCATCTTATGTCGCATGCGCCGGTCTTGCGATCTCAGTCGTCGCCGGTTTTCCGCATGAAATCCCTTGCGCGCAAACGCCGTTCCCGCAGATGTCTGTTGACAGCACCGAAGGGCCAATTACTGTCACTGTCAGTGAAATTTGTTTCGCTGGGGAAATCAAAAAAGTGGAGGCCCGGAAATGAACACTCGCGTTGCCGTCATCGGAGCCGGACCGTCCGGTCTGGCACAGCTCAGGGCCTTCAAGTCGGCGGCCGACAAGGGCGCCGAGATTCCCGAAATCGTCTGCTTCGAAAAGCAGTCCGACTGGGGCGGCCTGTGGAATTACACCTGGCGCACCGGCCTCGACGAACATGGCGACCCGGTCCATGGCTCGATGTACCGCTATCTCTGGTCGAACGGGCCGAAGGAATGCCTCGAATTCGCCGACTACACCTTCGAGGAGCACTTCGGCCGACCGATCGGCTCCTATCCGCCGCGCGCGGTGCTGTGGGACTATATCAAGGGCCGCGTCGAAAAATCGGGCCTGCGCAAATGGGTGCGCTTCAACAGTCCCGTGCGCATGGTGACCTTTTCGGACGAGACGAAGAAATTCACCGTCACCGCGCATGACCGCGCCAACGACGTGACCTATTCGGAAGAGTTCGACAATGTCGTCGTCGCGTCCGGGCATTTCTCGGTGCCCAACGTTCCCTATTTCGAAGGCTTTTCGACCTTCAACGGCCGCATCCTGCACAGCCACGATTTCCGCGACGCGATGGAATTCAAGGGCAAGGACATCCTGATCATCGGCCGCTCCTACTCGGCCGAGGACATCGGTTCGCAATGCTACAAATACGGCGCCAAATCGATCACCTCCAGCTACCGCTCCAAGCCGATGGGCTTCAAATGGCCCGAGAATTGGAAGGAAGTGCCGCTGCTGCAGAAGGTCGTCGGCAAGACCGCCCATTTCAAGGACGGCTCGACCAAGGATGTCGATGCCATCATCCTGTGCACCGGCTACCTGCATTCTTTCCCGTTCCTGACCGACGACCTCAAGCTCAAGACCGCCAACCGCATGTGGCCGCTCGACCTCTATGAGGGCGTCGTGTGGGAGAAGAACCCGAAGCTTTCCTACATCGGCATGCAGGACCAGTTCTACACCTTCAACATGTTCGACGCGCAGGCCTGGTTCGCCCGCGACGTCATCATGGGCCGCATCAAGCTGCCCTCCGCCGAGGCGATGGCCGAGCACAGCGCCAAGTGGCGGGCGCGTGAGGAAACGCTGGAAGACGCCGAGCAGATGATCTGGTTCCAGGGCGACTACACCAAGGAATTGATGGACCAGACCGATTATCCGGGCTTTGACGTCGAGGCGGTCAACCAGACCTTCATGGAGTGGGAGCATCACAAGGCGGAAGACATTATGAGCTTCCGCGACCACGCCTACCGCTCGCTGATGACCGGCACCATGGCGCCGCTGCATCATACGCCATGGCTGCAGGCGCTCGACGATTCGATGGAGAGCTATCTCGAAGTGAAGGGCGTCGCGGCGGAGTAGCCGCGGCGCATCTTCCTGCCTATCCCAGCCTTGCCCTGGCCTTCGCCGTCCAGGCGTTGAACAGCCGGTCGGCGACGATGCCGATGAAGGCGATGGCCAGGCCAGCGACGATGCCGCGGCCGGAATCGGCCTTGGAAAGTGCGATGAACACTTCCTGGCCAAGGTCGCGCGTGCCGACCATGGCGCAGATGATGATCATCGCCAGCGCCATCAGGATGGTCTGGTTGACGCCGAGCATGATCTCGGGAAGCGCCAGCGGCAATTGCACGCGAAAGAAGGTCTGGCGAGGCGTGCAGCCGGAAACCTTCGCCGCCTCGATCAGCGCCGGCGGCACCTGCCGGATGCCGTGATTGGTGTAGCGGATCGCCGGCACCACGGCGAAGGCGATCGTTGCGATCATCGCGGTGACGTCGCCAACGCGAAACAGCATCACCACTGGAATGATGAAACAGAAGGACGGCAGCACCTGTAGCGTGTCGATGATGGGTGTGACGATCTTCTCGAAGCGGTCACTGCGCGATGCCACGAACCCGATCGGGATGCCGATCAGGCAGGCGATGAAGGCCGAGATACCGCAGAGATAGACCGTTGCCATGGTCTTTTCCCAAAGTCCGGTCGCGGCGCAGAAGGCGGTCAGCGCTGCGACGAGTGCCGCCAGGCGCAAGCCTGAGAGCTGATAGCCGGCAAGGCCGAGCAGGAACACGGCACCCAGCCACGGAAAGCCCTCGCAGAAGGCGCGCACCGGGTTCAGCACGTTGAGGATGAGCGCCACGCGGAACGCCTCGATCGTGTCGAAGAAGTTGATCGTCACCCAGTTCACCGCCGCCTTCCACAGCGGCGCCGTTGTGAAGGTGATCGCCTTCGGCACCGCCGCGAAGGCCGGCACGAACAGGCCGAACAGCGTGGTGAGGGCAAGGATGGAGACTGCCAGCGTCAGATTGGGGTGGCGTCGCCAGAAGCGCGCGCTCACGTCCTGGTGGACATTGCCCTTTGCCTGCTTGTGGGCGATGGCCTGGCTCAGCCGGTCGAGCGCGATGGCGAGGGCCACGATCGCCAACCCTGCTTCCATGGCCTCGCCGACCTTCAGCGCGCGCAACGCCAGAAGCACGTCGTAACCCAGGCCGCCGGCGCCGATCATCGACGCGATGATGACCATGTTCAGCGCCAGCATGATCACCTGGTTGACGCCGACCATCAGCGTCGGCCGCGCCGAGGGCAGCAGCACCCGCCACAGTTTCTGCCGCGCCGTGCAGCCGGCCATGTCGCTGAATTCGCCGATCTCGAGCGGCACGCGCGATAGCCCCAGCATCGTGGCGCGCACCATCGGCGGCGTGGCGAAGATGGCGGTGGCGATCATCGCCGACACTGGGCTGTTGCCGAACAGAAGCAGCATAGGGATGAGATAGGCGAAGGTCGGGATCGTCTGCATCAGGTCGAGGGCAGGGGAGACCACCAGCCTTTCGGCCCACGGCTTGCGCCATGCCCAGATGCCGGCGAACAGCCCGGTGACGATGCAGAACGGCACGGCGATGGAGATCAGCGCCAGCGTCAGCATGGCGCTGGTCCACTGGCCGAACAGCGCGATGTAGAGGAAGCAGCCACCGACCAGCAGGCTGAGTTTCCGACCTCCCACGGCATGGCCGGCGAGGAAGGCGGCGGCGCACACGCCGACCCAGGACAGGCGCGGCAGGACATAGGCGTCCGCGCCATGACCGATCTTGAAATTCTTGGCCAAGAGATCGAGCGCGAAATCGAGCGGCACGCCGAGGACCGCTGTGATCGAACGGGTCAGCCAGGACAGGTTCGACTTGATCCAGCCCATCAGCGCGCCGACCCAGTCGGCAACGGGTACGACGGCGCCGGCGGGATAGTTCACCGCCCAAGGAATGGCGCCTTGCAGCAGGAACATCACGAGCACGGCGGTGAGCGCGAGAACCCAGATGACGAGCCACCGCTGAACGGGCGGTCTCACCTTGCTGGCGCTTGCCGTTACCGTCATGTGCCGGCTGCCGCGCGCTCGATGCCGGCCAGGAGATCGATGACCGCTTGCGGCGTCACTTCGCCGATCGGCTTGCCGGTGCCGTTGACCACTGCGAACGGCTTGCCGGCCGAAACGATGTCGGCCGAGAAACTGGCGATCTTGGCCTCCGGCGCGACCGTGCCGCCATGCTCCGAGCCTTCGCAGGCTCGCATCAGGCTGCGTGCCGAGATCACCTTGGCGCGGTCGACGTCGCGGGTGAATTCGGCGACATAGTCGGTCGCCGGGTTGACCACGAGCTCTTCCGGCGTGCCGATCTGGATGACCTCGCCATCCTTCATGATCGCAATGCGGTCGGCGAGCCTTATCGCCTCGTCGAAATCATGGGTGATGAAGACGATGGTCTTGTGCAGCATGGTCTGCAGCCGCATCAACTCGTCCTGCATCTCGCGGCGGATCAGCGGATCGAGCGCGGAGAACGGCTCATCGAGGAACCAGATCTCGGGCTTGGTCGCCAGGCTGCGGGCGATGCCGACGCGCTGCTGCTGACCGCCGGAGAGTTCGCGGGGGTAGAAATGCTCGCGGCCACGCAGGCCGACAAGTTCGATGACTTCGCGAGCGCGTGCTTCACGTGCAGCCCGGTTCTGCCCTTGGATGCTGAGCGGAAAGGCGATGTTGTCGAGCACATTGAGATGCGGCAGCAGGGCAAAATTTTGGAACACCATGCCCATGCGATGGCGCCTGAGTTCGATCAGTGCCGCGTCGGAAATTTTCAGGAGGTCCTTGCCTTCGAACTCGACCTTGCCATGGCTCGGCTCGACCAGCCTGGACATGCAGCGCACCAGCGTCGACTTGCCGGAGCCGGACAGGCCCATGATGATGAAGATCTCGCCCTGGCGTATTTCGAGGTCGACGGCGCGCACCGCGCCGACCAGCCCGGCCGCGGCCACGTCCGCCATGCTGGCCTTGCCGTCGCGCTGGCGGATGAAATTGGCCGCGTTCGCCCCGAACAGCTTCCAGACATTGCGGCAGGCAAGTTTTACCGGGCGGTTACCCGTGTCCGGTTGCGTCGCCCCCTGTTCAGTCCTGTCCGTCATCCAATCGTCCTTGTGGAACATCAACAGCCGAGGCCCGGCCGATCAACGGCCGGGTCTCACTTTCCAGTCGGAACGATCACTGCGCCCAGGCTTTCCAGTCGGCTTCGTGTGCGGCGATCCACGCTGCAGCAACATCCTCTATCGGCTTGCCATCCAGGTCGATCTCGCCGCTCATCTTGTTGAGCTCGTCGGTATCGATCGTGTAGGCCTTGGCCACCTTATAGGCGACCGGCCATTTGTCTTTCATGCCGTTCCAGGAGTACTTCCAGATCTCGCCATGCGGCTTGCCGCAGTCATATTTGGCGTCGGGGTTCACGCCCCATTTCGGATCGGTATAGCATTCGGGCGTGTATTCGGGGAATTGCACCCATTCGCCCTTGTATTTGGCCGGCGCCCAGTGCGGCGAGTAGATCCACAGCATGATTGGCGCCTTGCGCTGATAGGCCGACTCGAGCTCGGCGAACATCGCGGCATCGGTGCCGGCATGGATCACGGTGAAAGGCAGCTTCAGCGCGGCAACGCGCTCGTCGTCAAAGCCTTCCCATGTGACCGGACCTCCGAGATAGCGTCCCTTCGGTGCCGTCTCGGCGGTCGAGAATGATGCCGCGCAGGTGGCGTCGAGCAACGCATGCCAGTCCGGCAAGGTCGGGCACTTTTCCTTCATATATTCGGGGAACCACCACTCCTCCTTGGCCTTCGGCCCGAGCTTGCCGAGCCGCTCGGTCTGGCCGGTGGCATCGGAAGCCTTCATGGCCTCGCCAGCGGTCGTATCCCAGAATTCCAGGCCGACATCGATGTCGCCATTGGTGAGGCCGGTGGTCAGGCTGGAGAGGTAGTCGGCGGTCGGATACTCGACCGTGTAACCGAGTTTTTCGAGGATGCCACCGAGGATCTTGGCGTTGAGATTGACGCTGGTCCAGTCGAACAGCGCGATCTTGATCGGGTCGTTGGATTCCGGTGCGGCGGCATTGGCTATCGGACTGATGGCGCTTGCCGCGGCAAGAGCCAGGGCTCCCATTGAGAATTTCGAAATCACACTGCGAAATGGCATTGCTTGTTCTCCTTCAAGCTGTGACGGTTATGGTCGTTCCCTTCTTGCGTCTTTTCTTGATTGTTCTGAAAAAAGCGGATCGTTGCGCAAGGCCTCTGACATGCCGCGGGCCAAGGCCGGCGCGATGATGCTCGATTTCTGTGGTGACGGATACTGCCGAGGCGGCCAGTCTCATGGCCGATGCGTCGCTGCGGGAGCGATCATCCGCGGATCGATTGCCAGTCCTGCGGCGCCCTGCGAGGTGCGAGCCATCACGGTCCCATGATCTCGGCTGTTGGCCCGGCGAGCCCCATCTCGCCAAGGCCGTTTCATGGGATGAAATTATATATACCAACGTTCATGCGGCGCAACGATTAACACTTCGCCTGTCGCGGAATTTCAGACTGCAGGCGAAGTTGTGCGGATTTGCTCAGAAATAACCGTTCGAGGCGGCCGTGGCTTCCTTCGGAACTTCGACGCCGTCGACCAGGATCTTGTCGACCAGTTCGTGGTGGAAGCAGACCAGCCCTTTGATACGCTCCGCCTCGTGCACCGGCTCCGGATAATACCAGACGAGGTTCTCGTGCCGCTTCTTGGCTGTCGTCACGTGATAGTAGTTGGAGATGCCCTTGTAGGGGCAGCGTGAAATGTAGCGGCTTGGCGCGAACATATCGAGCCGCGTGTCCGAGATCGGCAGGTAGTGGCGCACCGGGTGGCCGGTCTCGAACAGGAACACGCCACGCCGTGAATCGGCAACCTGCTCGCCATCGAGGATAACCTGCACCCGCCGCGACGAGGGCAGGCAGTCGACCCTGCGGAACGGGTCGCGGGCATGGACGAAAATCTCTTCGTCCTCCTCATACCAATGCGTCATCTTGGGCCAATAGAAGGACATGTAGTCCGTCAGCAGCGGGGACCCCTTGACCGGGTCGAGATAGCGCCAGGCGGCATCCTCGACCAGCGTGATGCCGGTATTGAGCGAATAATGCGTGGCGACGCCCTTGAATGGGCTCTCGGTCGTCGTCGTGCTTGGCAGCAGGAACTCCTCGCGCACGTCGCTCATCGGGAAATAATAGACGGGCAAATGGTCGGATTCGTAGAGCACCAGCGCTCTGGTCGTATCGGCGACGATCATCGACCCCACTTGCACGCGAAGCCGCTTCTGCATCGGCATGGTGAAGGCGACATATCCCGGCTCGAACTCGTACTGGACGATGTTGTCGAGCACGGGGAAATGCGGCCCGCGGCCGCGCAAATGAGGTTTGCGAATGGTAGTCTCCCGTTTCTTTTCTTTTGTCATCGAACGTAGGCCAAAAGCGAGTTGAGCTAATGTATCGGAGAGGGGTTCCGGGCGGCGGGTTTCTCCTGCATCAAGCTGCCGGAACGATGGCCCCCCATCGGTCTGTGCAGTCCCTTCTGCCGCATAGCCTCACCGCCCGAAAGCGGAGTTGTCCCAGCCGGGCCTCTATCCCAGGGACACACGATCCAGCAGCAGCCCGGCGGCGATCGGCGGCAGGCCGCTGACATTCTTGCGCACCGGCACCAGCAGATCCGGGAAGTAGCTGAAGATGACCGGCGTCTCGTCGAGCAGCAGTTTCTGGATGTCTGACGCGGCCGCACGCTGCGCGCCAATGTCGAGCGCCTTCAGGTAGGAGGTGACCATGCCGTCATAGGCCGGGCTCTTGAAATGCGCCGCGTTCCACGGCCCGTCGCTGACCAGCGGGCTCTTCAGGAAGACGTTGGGCACGCTGCGATGGGCGTAATCGGTGATGCCGAGCGGGCTGTCCAGCCAGTCCGACTGGCCGAACACCGCCTTGCCGTAATATTTGTCCTGGTCCTCGATGTTGAGCGCGATGCGCGCGCCGATCTCCTTGGCGAAGTTCTGGAACAGCTGTGCGTAGCCTGGAATGTCGGAATAGCGCAGCGTCGTCAGCGTGATGTCGAAACCGCTCGCGAACCCGGCCGCCTCCATCAACTGTTTGGCCTTGGCGATATCCTGCGTACGTTGTGGCACCGACTTGTCGGTGGCGGGGAAGGCGGGCGCGAACGGGCTGTCATTGCCGGTCGCGGCCATGCCGCGGCAGAGGCCATCGACCAGCTTGGAGCGATCGATGCACAGCGCCAGCGCCTGGCGCACGCGCTTGTCGGTGAACGGCGCCATGTCGCAGCGCATATGGAGCTGGCGGTGCGCGGTCGAGGCGACGCGCAGCACCGTTATGTCGGAGCTGTTCAGCACCACCTGGCTGACGTCGAGCGGAACGGCGTCGAGGACGTCGACCTCGCCGGCCTGCAGCGCCAGGATGCGCGGCTGCACATCGCCGTAGAACTTGAATTCAAGCCGGTCGGGCAGCGCCTTCTCCCCCCAATAGTCGGGATTGCGCACGAAGGTCGCGCCGACCTTCGGCGTGTAGCTTTCCAGCCGGAACGGTCCCGTGCCTTCAAAGGTCTTTTCGTAGTCGCCCTTGTAGCTCGCCGGCAGGATGACGGCGTTGTAATTGTCGATCGACACCGAATAGGGAAAGCTGCCGTTGGGCGCGTCGAGATGGAAGGCGACGGTGTGGTCGTCGACCTTTTGCGTGCCTCCCTTCGACAGCAGGCCCTTGAACACCGACAGCGCGTTGGAAGCGCCGTTCGGGTCGGCCAGCCGGTCGAAGGTCGCGACGACGTCATCGGCCTTGAAGTCCTCGCCATTGTGGAATTTCACGCCCTTGCGCAGCTTGAAGGTCCACACGCTGCCATCCTCGTTCGGCGACCAGCTTTCCGCCAGCACCGGTTTCAAGGTGAGGTCGGGCTGGGTGACGCAGAGAAACTCGGCGGTCTGGAAAACCAGCTGATAGCTGCCGCTGTCATAATAGGTGACGGGATCGATGGCGCCGCCGGGCGTGGCGACGCCGGCGCGCACAGTGCCGCCCGGCTTCCCCTCGGCGCGGGCTTGCTGCATGCCGAGACCGGCTGCGGCGACAACGCTGCTCAGGAACGGCAGGGAAAGGCCAAGCACGCTGCCGTGGCGCAGGAAACCGCGCCGGTCGAGCCTGCCGGCCAGCAATTCGTCGACAGCGGAATTTTCGATTGCGGTGAGGCTTCTGCGAGCGGCGTCGATCATCCTGAAATGCCTTGGCATGGCTGCATTCCTCGCTTGCCCTTGGGGGAATGGCCATTTAGGTCATTGTTGACCGCGACCGGAAAGCGATATTTTTTGATGAGGTCCATCGAAATTTTCGATGCAGGAGTGTTTCATGGATACCGAGAACCTTCGCAGTTTCCTGGAGGTCGCCGAACATGGCAGCTTCACCGTCGCGGCCAACCGCCTCAACCTCGCGCAATCCACAGTCAGCGCGCGGATCAGGGGGCTGGAAGAGCAGTTGGGGCGCCGGCTTTTCGTCAGGGATCGCGATGGTGTGACGCTCACGCCGGCCGGCCGGCAGTTCCTGCCGCACGCCTCCTCCATCACCCGCACCTGGGAGCAGTCCAGGCAGGACATCGCCGTTCCCGATGGCTATGAGAGCCTGCTGCGGCTGACGGCTCCCGCCTATTTATGGGAGCGTATCACCTCGCCATGGGTCGAGTGGATGCGCGCCGAACGGCCAAATGTGGCGCTGCGGCTCGAAGGCAGTTTCCCGGATCTGGCGATCGATCAGCTGGCGGAAGGCTTGCTCGATATCTGTATCCTCTATCTGCCGCGCCCGCATCCAGGCATCGTCTATGAGACGCTTGCCGTCGATCAGGTCGTGCTCGTCCAGCATGCCGCGCAGACGAAGCCATGGACCGAAAATTACATCCTGATGGACTGGGGCCTCGAATTCCGCATCGAGCATGACCGTGCCTTTGGCGGCATGGTCAAGCCGGCGATTTCAGCTGGGCTGGTCTTCATCGGGCTGCAGCATGTCCTGTCGCAGCAGGCGGCGGCCTATCTCCCGCTCAGCGCTGTCAGCGGCCATATCGAGCGCGGCGAGATGCGGCGCATCGACAACACGCCGGTGTTCCAGCGGCCGATCTATCTTGCCTATCCCTCGAACCCGGTTTCCTCGGATGTCCTGGATGTCGCGCTCACCGGGTTGCGTACGCTGGCCGGGGACTGGCACAGCGATCAGGGTTTTTCGGAAGGCGATCGTTCGCTGGGCATGGCCGGGCGAATGTGACGGCCGGCATGGCGAGCATGGAATGCCGCTATGCCGCTTCGATGACGACACCCTTCTGCAACCTCGCCAGCTCCGGATAGGGGATGTGGCAACGGATCGAATGTCCGGGTTGCGCCTCGGCAAGCGGCGGTTCCTGCTGTTCGCAGATCGGACCGATCTTTCGCGGGCAACGCGTGTGGAACACGCAGCCAGAGGGCGGGTTGACGGCGCTGGGGATTTCGCCGTCGAGCCGAATGCGCGCGGTCTCGGTCTGGTCGAGCTTTGGCACCGCCGAGAGCAGCGCTTCTGTATAGGGGTGGTGGGGCCCGGAGAAGACTTGCTCCGATGGTCCAAGCTCCATGATGCGGCCGAGATAGAGCACGGCGATCTTGTCGGAGAGATAACGCACCACGCCTAGGTCATGCGAGATGAAAATGTAGCTGACGTCTTCCTTCGATTGCAGATCGGCGAGCAGGTTGAGGATCGCCGCCTGGACGGAGACGTCGAGCGCCGATGTCGGCTCGTCGCAGACGACGATGCGCGGATCGCCGGCGAAGGCGCGGGCGATGGCGACACGCTGCTTCAAGCCGCCCGACAGCTGGCGCGGCTTGACGGCCAGATGCCGGTCGGTGAGCCGCACCGAGCGGACGAGATCGTCGAGACGCGTCTCCAGCGCCTTGCCGGACAGGCCGGCCAGCCGCTTCAACGCCCGGCCAAGGATGTGGCGGATCGAATGCGAGCGGTTGAGTGCTGAATCCGGATTCTGGAAGACGATCTGCATCGCCTTGACCTGGTCGTCGCCGCGGTTCTCCAGCTTGGGCGCCAGCGCCTTGCCCTCGAGTTCTATGAGGCCGCCATCATCGGGCGGTACCAGGCCGAGCAGCAGCCTGGCGAAGGTGGTCTTGCCGCTGCCGGATTCGCCGACCAGCCCCAGCGTCTCGCCGGGCCTGAGATCAAGCGAGACGTCCTTGACGGCGCGCAAGGGATGGCCATGGCTGGCATAGGTCTTGTTCACTCCCGCCACCCGCAACACAGGTTGGGCCGCAGGCTTTGGCGCGGGCGCCACATCGCTGGGTGTGGCGCGCGGCAGGGCCTGCGCCTTGTCGTGATAGTGGCAGCGCGACAAGCGCTTGCCGCGCTCGTCGCTCAGATCATAGAGCGGCGGCAATTCGGTGCGGCAGCGTTCGGTCGCCAGCGCGCAGCGGTCGGCGAAGGCACAGCCGGTGATGGTGGCGCCAATGCCGGGCAGGAAGCCGGGAATGGTGTCGAGGCGGCCCTGGTCCTTGCGCTGGCCACCGCGCGGCAGGCAGCGCAGCAGGGCGACGGTATAGGGATGGCGGGGATCGTTGAAGACGACCTCGGTCGGCCCTTCCTCGACCAGCATGCCGGCATAGAGCACGCCGACGCGGTCGCACATATTGGAGACGACGGCGAGGTTGTGGCTGATGAACAGGATCGAGGCCGAGAGTTCTTGCCGCAGTTGCGCGATGAGATCGAGCACCTCGGCCTCGACCGTGGCGTCGAGCCCGGTGGTCGGTTCGTCGAGGATCAGCATGGAGGGATCGTTGGCCAGCGCCATGGCGATCGCCACGCGCTGCTGCATGCCCCCCGACAGCTGGTGCGGATAGCGCTGCATGACGCTTGGCGGGTCGGAGATGCGCACGCGGTTGAGCATGGCAATCGCCCGATCGGTGGCGGCGTGTCCTGTTATCCCCCCGAGTTCAAAGATCTCGGTCAACTGCCGACCGATGCGGATCGACGGGTTCAGCGCCTTGCCCGGATCCTGATAGACCATGGACACGCTTTCGGCGCGTGCCCGCCGCAGCGCCTCGGCATCGAGCTTCATCAGATCCTGGCCGTCGAGCGAGATCGCGCCGCCGGTGATCGAACCGTTCCTGGGCAGATAGCGGACCACTGTGAGCGCGACGGTGGATTTGCCGCAGCCAGACTCCCCGACCAGCCCATAGGCCTCGCCCTGGCCGATCGTGAGGCTCAGATTGCGCAGCACCGCGCGGTTGCGGCCGGCGACACGGTAGGCGACCGAGAGATCCCTGAGCTCGAGCGCGTTTTTTGCCTTTGCGTCCTGTGCCTTGACGGGTTCAGTCATTGAAGGCTCCATGAACGCCGTCGGCGGCAAGGTTGACGCCGATCACCAGCGAGGCGATGGCCAATGCGTCGAACAGCACCGTCCACCAGAAGCCGCCGCCGATCATGCCGTAATTGCTTGAAATCGACAGTCCCCAGTCGGGTGAGGGCGGCTGGATGCCGAAGCCCATGAAGGAGAGCGTGGCGACCGCGAAGATAGCATAGCCCAGCCGCACGGTCGTCTCGACCAGGATCGGCGGGATGACGTTGGGCAGGATCTCGACGAACATCGTGTGGAAGGCGCTCTCGTGCCGGAGCTGTGCGGCGGCGACATAGTCGAGTTCGCGCTCGGCCAGCACCGCCGAGCGCACGGTGCGCGCGATGATCGGCGCGAAGCTCAGGCCGATGACGATGATGACGGTGGTCTTGGAGGTGCCGAGCGCTACGATGGCGAGCAGCGCAACGATAACCACCGGGATTGCCATGAAGGCTTCGAGGATGCGGCTGACGACATCGTCGACGATGCCGCGGAAGTAACCGGTAAGCAGGCCAAGCGCGGTGCCGGCGACAGTCGCCAGCAAGGTGGCGAGCGGTGCGACGGTCAGTATATCGCGCGAGCCGACAATGACGCGCGAGAAGACGTCGCGGCCGATCTGGTCGGTGCCGAACCAGTGTTCGGCCGAAGGCGGCGACAGCGCGTTGATGATATCGTCGGCAAGCGGATCATAGGGCGCGAAATGTTCGCCGAACAGCGCGCAGGCGACCCAGAACAGGACAATGGCCAGGCCGGTCAGAAAGGTGCCGGAACGCATGAGCGAGGACAGGACCTCCGCCGCCGGGCTGCGCCGGCGCGTGTCGTCTTGTCGGGCGGGAGAGGTGGTCTGGACGGCGCTCATTGGTCTGTCCCCAGCCGGATGCGTGGATTGAGCACGGAATAGAGGAAATCGGCGATCAAGGTCGCCACGGCATAGACGATGCCAATGGTGAGGATGCCCGATTCCAGCATTGGAAAGTCCTTGCCGCGCGCGGCGGTGAAGATCAGCGAGCCGATGCCCTGGTAACGGAACAGCGTCTCGATCACCACCAGGCCGCCGATGAGATAGCCGGTCTGGGTGGCAATGACGGTAATGGTCGGCAAGAGCGCATTGCGCAGCACGTGGCGCCAGATCACCGTGCGCCACGGTAGGCCTTTCAGCACGGCGGTTCGCGTGTAATCGGAATCGAGCGCCTCGATCATGCCCGAGCGCGCCATGCGCGCGATGTAGCCGAACAGCACCAGGAACAACGGCAAAGCGGGCAGGATGAGGTAGTAGAGCTGGGTGAAGAAGCCGGCATCCCTGGGCCATGCCGCCGAGATCGGCAGCCAGCGCAGCCACACACCGAAGATCAGGATCAGGATGATGCCGGTGACGAACTCCGGCAGCACGGTCACCGACAGGCCGCCAAGGCTGATGACGCGGTCGAGCGGCCGGTTGAGATTAAGCGCTGCAATGACGCCGCCCAGGATGCCGATCGGCACCACCAGCACGAAGGCGACCGCGGCCAGCTTCATCGAATTGCCGAGCGCGTTGATGACGAACGGCGCGACCGGCGAGCGAAAGATGTAGGAGGTGCCCATGTCGCCCCGGACAAAGTTCCAGATCCAGGTCGCGTATTGGGTGAGCAGCGGGCGGTCGACGCCGAGGGAGTGGTTGAGCGCGTCCACGGCCCGCTGGTCGGCGAACGGGCCCAATATCGCGCGTCCGACATTGCCGGGCAGAACCTGGCCGCCCAGAAACACCATGATGCTGAGCAAGAACAATGTGATCAGCGACAGCGACACACGCCGGGCGAAGAAGGAGAGAATGGCATCGGCTCCTTATGAACGAGGTTTCGGCCCGGCCACGCCAGGCAGGTTCGGTGAACTTACTGTGACAGGCGGATCGAAGGCTGTCACCGCCGGAATGACCCCGGCAAACAGCGACACCTCGACCAGCGTCGAATTGCAGGTCGGTGACTGGGCAAGGCGCGACGTCCCCCGGTCTGGTGTCAGCACGTTCGGGTTGCCATGCTTTTCCAGGCTATGCGACTGTCCTGGCTCGGCAGGGTCGAACCATGCGCCGGTCGGCAGCTGGACGACGCCAGGGATCAAGCCGTCCGTCAGCACGGCGCCCGCCAGGCACGACCCGCGATCGTTGGAAACGAGGACGACCGCCCCGTCCTGTATGCCGCGTGCCGCGGCATCCACCGGATTGATCCACAGCGGTGCGCGGTCCGACACCTTGCCCGCGCGGCTGACCGAGCCGTGATCGTACTGGCTGTGGAGCTTGTCCGCAGGCTGCGGCGACAGGAGATGCAGGGGGAACCGCTCCGCAAGGTCGCTGCCCAGCCATTCCCTGGGCTCCCGCCACACCGCGTGGCCGGGACAGTCGTCATAGCCGAAACCATCGATCGTCGAGGAAAACAGCTCTATGCGGCCTGACGGCGTCGCCAACCGGTTCCGCTCCGGATCGGCGCGGAAGGAGCCAAGCAATGTCTGCGAGGTGACTTGCCGGGCAAGATCCGCATGGCCATCCTGCCAGAAACGGTCGAATGACGGCATCTCGACCCCGGCCGCGCCCGCATTATCCTTGGCCTGTTCGTAAAGCACACGAATCCATTGCGAGGCATCGCGCCCTTCGGTGAAGGCTTCGCTGGCACCGAGTCGCGCCGAGAGACCGCAGAAGATCTGGTAATCGTCGCGCGCCTCCTGCACCGGATCGATGGCCTGTTTCATGGCGACGACGAGATTTTCACGGTTCGAGAAAGCGAGGTCATTCCTCTCCAGCGGCGTGGTGACCGGCAGCACGATGTCGGCATGGCGTGCTGTTGCCGTCCAGAACGGCTCGTGGACGATGATCGTCTCAGGCCGTTGCCATGCCTCGACGAGACGGTTCAGATCCTGATGGTGGTGGAACGGGTTGCCGCCGGCCCAGTAGACGAGCGTGATGTCGGGATAGGACATCGCAGCGCCATTGAATTCGAACGATCCGCCTGGATTAAGCAGCATGTCGGCAATGCGGGCGACGGGAATGAAGTCAGGCACGCGGTTCTTGCCTTGCGGAACGGATGGCCAGCGAAATCCCATCTCCGGTCTGCCGGCGCCATTTGTCGACGAATAACCGAAGCCAAACCCGCCGCCCGGCAGCCCGACCTCGCCAAGCAGTGCGGCAAGCGTAATCGCGGCCCAGTAAGGTTGTTCGCCATGGTCGGCCCGCTGCAGCGACCAGCTGACCATCAACATGGTGCGCTTGGCGGCCATCTCCCTGCCCAGGGCGACGATCCGGTCCTCGGCCACGCCGCTCAGGGCGGCAGCCCATGCCGCGTCCTTCGGTTGCCCGTCGCTTTCCCCGAGGATGTAGGCGCGAACGATCTCGAAACCGGTGCAGTAGCGCGCCAGAAACCCCTCGTCGTGAAGGCGTTCGCTGACCAGGACATGGCACAAGGCCAGCATCATCGCCGTGTCGCTGTTCGGCCGAAGCGGCAGCCATTCGGTGTCGACACCGCGCGGCGCGTCGTCGCGCACCGGCGAAACATTGACGAGGCGGGCGCCATTGCCGACGGCTTTGCGCAGGGCGGCCGCAGCCTCGTGGCGTGCCGAGCCGCCGCCCTGTATCTGCGTATTGCGCCAGGGCAAGCCGCCAAAGGCGATGATCAACTCGCTATGCCGTTCGATCCCATCCCAGGTGGAATGATTGCCCGTCAGGCCATCGGTCCCGCCAAGCACATGCGGCAGGATGATCTCGGCCGCGCCATAGGAATAGCTCAGCACCGAACTCGTATAACCGCCGATCGTGTTGAGGAAGCGGTGCACCTGGCTCTGGGCGTGGTGGAATCTTCCTGCGCTCGCCCACCCATAGGATCCCGCATAGATTGCACTGTTTCCATGCTCGACGCGAACCCGGTCCAGTTCGGCCGCCACGATGTCCAGTGCCGTTTCCCACGACACTTCGACAAAGGGCTCGCTACCCCGCCGGCCATTGGCGGTGGACCTGTTTCCCTCGAGCCAGCCGCGCCTCACGGCGGGACGTGCCACGCGCAGATCCCCCTGTACCGTGCCGAGCATGGACTTGCCGATCGGCGATGGATCGGGGTCGCCGCTCCATGGCTCGACGCCAACGAGCCTGCCGTTCTCGGCACGGATTTCGTAGGTCCCCCAATGCATGGTGGTGAGCAGCGTCTCGGACTCCATCGGGCCGGTCAATGATCAATCGTCCCGCAGGCGAGGGTCCGCGTCAGGCCGGCGTGCAACGCCTTGCCTCGGCCTGGCCGCGAAAGCGCCAGCCCCGATGGGGACTGGCAGTTGCGGGATGGGCTGTCTCCTCGCGCTTAGGCCTTCGACGCCTTTTCGAGGAACAACTGCGACATGGCGGTCGGCTGCACGCCGGCCACACCCTTCGCCGTTGCCGTCAGGTAGTCGTAGAAATAGCCGAAGATGACAGGCGTTTCCTCGAGCAGCAGCTTCTGGATCTTGCCCGCCGTCGCCTTCTGCGCTTCGAGGTCGAGCGCGGCGATATAGCTGGTCGCCAGCGTGTCATAGTCCTTGTTCTTGAAATGCGCGGCGTTCCAGGTGCCGTCGCTCTTCAAGGGAGCCGCGAGATAGACGTTCGGCACGCCGCGATGGCCATAGTCGGTGATGCCCATCACCGAATCCAGCCAGTTCGATTTGCCGAACACCGCGTCTCCATAGTAGGCGCTCTGGTCGAGGATGTTGAGTTCGAGCTCGATACCGATCTCCTTGACCCAGTTCTGGATGAGCTGGGCATATTCCGGGATTTCGAGGTAACGCTCGGTGGTCAGCGTTATCTTGAAGCCCTTGCCGGCACCGGCGGCTTCCATCAACTGCTTGGCCTGCGCGATGTCCTGCTCGCGCTGTGGCACGCTCGCATCGGTGGAAGGGTAGACCGCGGCGAACGGACTGTCATTGCCCGCCACGGCGCGCCCCTTCATCAGACCTGCGACCAGCTTTTTGCGGTCGATGCTGAGCGCGATGGCGCGGCGCACGCGCGCATCCTTCAGCGGGCCGTCGTCGCAGCGCAGATGCAGTTGCTGATGCGCTGAAGACTTCAGACTGATGATGTCGACACTCGGATCGTTGAGCAGGGCGACGCCAGCCAGCACCGGCATCTGGTTGATGATGTCGACCTGGCCGCCTTGCAGCGCCAGGATCATCGGCTGCACATCGGTGAAGAAGGTGAATTCCGTGCGATCCGGCAGCGCCTTCTCGCCCCAATAGTCGTCGTTGCGGACGAAGGATGCACCGACTTTCGGTGTGTATTTCTCAACCTTGAACGGCCCGGTGCCGTCGAAGCTCTTCTCATAATCGCCCTTATAGCTCGCCGGGATGATGACGGCGTTGTAGTTGTCGGACGACAGCATGTAGGGGAAGTTGCCGTTGGGCGCGTCGAGGTGGAATTCCACCGTGTAATCGTCGACCTTCCTGCTGGCGCCCTTCGACAGGATGCCGGTGAACACCGACAGAGCGTTGGACGAATTGGCTGGATCGGCGAGGCGGTCGATGCTGGCCACCACGTCCTCGGCCTTCATCTCGCCGCCTGAGTGGAACTTCACGCCCTTGCGCAGCTTGAAGGTCCACACCGAGCCGTTGTCGTTCGGCTTCCAGCTTTCGGCCAGTGCCGGCTTGAGCACGAGATCGGGACCGTCGACGCAGAGGAATTCAGCAACCTGCTGCATGACCAGCAGGCCGCCGGCATCCGCGATGGTGACGGGGTCGATGGCTGCTGCCGGCACGCTGCTGGCGACGCGGATTGTGGCGCCGGGTGCGCCAGCGGCGCGGGCGAGCGACGGCATGCCGCCCAGGCCGGCCGCCGTGGTTATGCCGCCAAGCAGCGGCAGCGACAGGCCGAGCAGGCTGCCATGCCGGATGAAGTCGCGGCGGCTGACACGGCCATCGACGAGGCCATCGATCAGATGGTTTTCGAGCGGCGTGCGGTTACGGCGGATGAGATCGAGAATGCGGTAATTCTTGTTCATGGGTTCTAAGCCCTTTCCCCAGTTGTTGTGATTGGCGAAGCATTCCAGTTGACGAGTTCCGTGGAGTTCTCCTGTCCAGGCATTCATCACTATCGGTCGACGGACTGTAGCATGGGGTTCTGTCTGGTCCATCCGCCCCTTGGGTCGGAAAGGTCAGATTTTCTTGATGCATTTTCTGTCGCCAGGCGACCGGATTGAAGCGTGGCCGCCTTTTCTCCGATATGTCCTCCTTCCTTTCAGCGTCCTTCTAGTTCAGTGGCAATCTGCGGTAAGTGCCGGGCTTTTCCGGGTCATGATATTTATTGCATGGCCCGTTCTCGACGAAGTCGCGATGGCAGGCGGCAAGCTTCTCGCGCGACAGCGTGATGCCGAGGCCATGTCCTTCCGGCACCGGCACCACATTGTTTTTCGGCGAAAACGGCCCTTCTTCGATGATGTCCATCGGCTGCATGCGAAACAGCGACTGGTTGGGCTCCCGGATCCAGCCGAGCGCGGCGCACAGATGCAGATAACAGGCGCTGCCGATGCCCGTGTCGCCGCTGTAGCACCAATAGTCGATACCGGCGTGCTCGCAGGCGCCGACGAAGCGCAGCATGCGGCCGATGCCACCATGCGCCGTCGGGTTGCCGACGAAGGCGTCCGGAACCTTGAGGTCCATGGCGCGCGCAACGTCGATGTTGTGCGTCGAGAACGGGATCGAGCAATGGCGGCGCAGTTCGCGCATCTCCTCGATGGTCGCCACCGGATCCTCCCAGTTGCGCACGCCGAGTTCCTCCAGCGGCCGCGCCAGCCGCCGCGCGGTGCTGAGCGAATAGGCCTGATTGGAATCGATGCGGATCATCGCGTCGTCGCCGAGCTTGCGGCGGATCAACTCGACCATCGTCAGTGAGATTTTCGGATCGTCGGTCGAGAATTTGCCCTCGAAGAAGGTCGTGCCATGCGTCTCGTGCAATTCGACGCAATAGTCAGCGACTTCTTCCGGCGTCGTCTCGCCCTTCACATCAGGTCCGTCGCCGCGCAACGAGAAATAGTCGGTGAACGGGATGTCCTTGCGCACCGCGCCGCCGAGCAGTTGATAGAGCGGCTGGTTCCACGCCTTGCCGCGCAGGTCCCACAACGCCATCTCGATGGCGCCGAAGGCCATGATGCGGGCGCGATCATTGATCGACTGAACGCCGGCCCAGAAGGGCAGGCAGACATGCTCCGCACCGGCGATGTCGAAGGCGTCGCGGCCGACGAGCCGTTGGGCAAGCACGTCATTGATGATCGCGGCCGCGGCCGGCGTCGGCGCCTCGCCGAGGCCAACAAGCCCGTCCTCCGTCTCGACCTCGACGATGGTCGGCGAGAAGCCGTCGAGTTCGCCGAAGACCCAGACGTAAGGAGCTTCCAGCCGGTAGTTGATCGGTGTTGCCCTGATGCGCCTGATCTTCATCTCAGCGGCCGATCTCGAAGAAGGGCTTGCCGAGGAGGTCGGGAACGACGTCGATGCCAAGGCCCGGACCGTCCGGAATGCCCATGCGGCTGCCCGTGACCGGCGGCATGTTCGATGCGGTGCGCACCGTCACCCATTCGTGGAAGGCGATGGCATGCAGCCGGCGCTCCTCCGGCGTCGACAGCGACAGGTGCGCCATCGCCGCTGTATCGATCTCGGCGCCGCCAGTGTCCTCGACCGTGATCATGAAGCCGAGGTCGACGGCAACGTCGCGGATCAATTGGGTCTTGGTGATGCCGCCGAGCCGCGAAATCTTCAGCGTCAATCCGTCGGCCGCGCCCCGGCGATGGATTTCCAGCATCTCCTCCAGCGAGGTGACGGATTCGTCGAGCACCATCGGCTTGTCGAGCATGCGGCGCACCGACATGTTCTCGTCGATCGTCGTGCAGGGCTGCTCGAACGTATAGTCGATTGCGCGCGTCGCGTCGGCGAACTGGCGCGCCTGATAGGGCGTCCAGCCGGCATTGGCGTCGCAGAAGATCACAGTGCCTTTCGGCACCGAGCCAGCGACCGCGGTAACGCGCTCGATATCGTCGCGGACATTGCCGCCGACCTTGACCTGCAGCCGGTGGAAGCCGTCCTTGACGATCCGCTCGGCCAGCGCCGCCATTTGATCGACCGTGCCATGGGTGACGACCTTGTAGAGCTCGGCCGTGTCGCTCTCCTTGCCGCCGAGCAGCGTGACCAGCGGCACGTCGGCGGCGCGTGCCGCGAGATCCCAGCAGGCCATGTCGAGCGGCGACTTGATGTAGGGATGGCCCTTGAACACAGTGTCCATCAGCCGGCCGATGCTGGCCAGCCCACGCGGATCCTGGCCGATAAGGTGCGGCCCGATTTCCGGCACGCCCGCGCGTGTCCCCGCTGGAAACGCCGCCGAGTAGAAATTGCCGAGCGGCGCCATCTCCCCCCATCCGGTCAAACCGCTGTCCGAGGTGACGGCGACAATCACCGCGTCGAAAGCATCGGCGACGCGTCCCTTGGACATGCGGTAGGGGCCGTCAACGAAGGGCTGCACGACATGATAGGCTTTGATGGTTTCGATCTGCACTTTGGTGTCCGTTCTCAGCGATGAGGAGAGATGATCAGGCGCCTTTTGGCGTGCGCGCTTCGAGGCCGCGCGCATAGGCAAGAAGCTCTTCGAAATCGAGGTCGATGTGCTCGCGGGCGTGACGCTGGGCGGCGCGCATGTCATCGCCCTTGAGCAGCCGCACATAGGTCTCATGGACGTCCGCGGCCGGCACGGCTTCCTTGCGCGCCTGCTGGTGCAGGGCGAAATACATCTGCAACCGGCTGGTCAGCCGCTGCCATGTTTCCAGGAGCACCGAATTGTCGGCCCATTCGTGGATCAGGCCGTGCAGCTGCAGCGCGGTTTCGATCTGCCTTGTGGTGTCGCGGTCGCGCGTTGCCTGCTTGACCGCCTCGTGGCGCCGGTCGAGCTCATCGAAGAAACGCTGGTCGCGCAGCTTCCAGGTCCGCTCGATGGCGAACTCGTCCAGCACCTTGTTGAGTGAATAGGCATCGTCGATGTCCTTGGCGGTGACGTCGATGACGAAGGTCCCGGCATAGGGAATGCTGGTCAGGATGCCTTCCTGCACCAGTTCGCGCATCGCCTCGCGCAACGGCGCGCGGCTGACCCGCATCTGTTCGGAAATACGGAGCTCGTTGAGCTTCTGGCCTGGTTCGAGCTGGCCGGTCAGGATCGCACGCCGCAGCAGATACACGATTTCGGCCCGGCGCGTCGTGTCGGCAATTGGGCTGAACTCCGTCTTCACCATTCGGCCGACTCCAGCGAGAAAGAAGGCTAGACAATCAGGTTGTCGACAATCTGACAAGGCGTCATTTTCGTTTTTACCCGACACTCCGGCCCGATGCGGTTCGGGGCAACTCAGGCCGCGCGGCCGTAGAAGCCGACCCGCTCCTCGGCACTGAACATCACCCCCGGCCTTTCATAGTAGGAGAACACCGCGATCATGCGTTCGCGTTCGCCTTCGACGGTGGTGACGCGGTGCGCGGTATTCTTGCCGCGAAAGACGTTGAGCGTACCCGGCTTCATGCGCAGGATCTTGGCTTCGGGATCGCGGCCTTCGAGCAGCTTGGCGACGCCTTCGTAGTTCGGGTTGTCATCCGATCTGAGATCGGTGCGGTATTCTAGGTCGCCGCCGCGTTGCGCCTGCTGCAGCAGCAGCGTTGTGGTGAATTCCGAGCGGTCGAAATGCCAGTTCAGCGCCTCGCCGGCGCGGTAGGCCATGACATTGGCGCGGGCCAGCGGATCCTGCATGACATGCAGCCTCTCCTTGCCCATCGTCGCGGCCAGGAACCGCACCAGCGGTTCATACTCGTAGATCGTCATCACCGTGCTGCCGGGGATCTGGTCGGCGCAGACGGTGTGGCTGATGGTTTCGACCTTGCGCAGCGCGGGATGATCGGGCGCGAGTTCGGGGATATCGGGTTTGAAGTAGATGTTGTGCATGCGCTTGTGGACGTGGGATTGCGTGTCCATCACCGGCTTGATTTCCCGCACCGCCTTTTCGGCGACGCCGGGCCTCAAGAAACCTTCGAGATTGAACATGCCGTCGGCTTCGAGCGCTGCGATGGACTGTTCTACGAGGCGGTTCCATTCGGCGCTGCCCTCACGGTCGAGCGGATAAAGGTCGAGATCGAGAATGTCTTTCATGTCGCGTGCTCCATAGGTTGGGCACAGAAGAGGGCAAAAAATTCTTTCTCTCAACGCGGAAAATTATTAGGAATGGCCAAGAAAAACTTATGGAGACTGCATGGAGCGCCTGCCGCCGCTGAATGCGATCAGGGCCTTCGAGGTCGCTGCCCGCGTTGGCAGCTTCACTCTGGCGGCGAGTGAGCTTGGCGTGTCCTCGGCGGCGGTCAGCCAGCAGATACGCAACCTCGAAACCTGGTTCGGCAAGCAATTGTTCGTGCGCACCGGCAACCGCATCACGCTGACCGATGCCGGCCATGCCATCTATCCGCAGACCGCGCGTGCGCTGGGCGACATTGCCGCCATCGGCCAGCGCATGCTGGAAGGCGGCTTGAGGACACGGCTTGTGGTCAGCGTGCCGTACTCGCTGGCCGAGCTGTGGCTGGCGCCGAGACTGGCAGCACTTCTTGAAGCTTTCCCGCACATGGCGATCGACGTGCGGGCGGAAGACGATCCGGTCGACCTGACGCGCCAGGGTGTCGATCTGCGGATCTCCTATGGCGACTACCACTATCCCGGCCTGCGGATGGTCCGTCTTGTCCATGACGATGTGCTGCCGGTCTGCGCGCCAGGGTTCTGGCACCGGCATGGCAATGGCGACACAGGTCTGGCGAATCTGCATGAGAGCCTGTTCATCCACACCAATTGGGGTCCGAACTATGCCTCGCACCCGACCTGGGCGGATTGGTTCGCGGCATGCGGCGGCAACCGCTCGCCAGACCCGTCGCATGGCCGTCGCGTCGGCCTGTCCAGCCTGGCGATCGCCTCGGCACGCTTGGGCCTCGGCATTGCCCTTGGCCAGCGGGTGATGGCGCAGGCCGATCTGAAGGCAGGGCGCCTGATCGCGCCGTCATCGGTCTCGGTGCGCCTCGGTCATCCCTATTGCGCCTTCATGCCGCCAGCCGAGGCCGACCGCGCCGATGTGGCCGCTCTTGTCGGCCTGCTCGTGAAAACGGCGCCCACGACCTGAGAAAAGGTCGAGGACGCCGCGCGGAAACCGGGCCTGCGGGGGAGTCAGGTAGCCGGTTTCTGTGGCAGTGGCGAGATCGGCATTCCGGGTCCGATCTTCTGCAGATTGCCCGTGATCACCTGGTCGCCTTCGGCGACGCCGCTCAAAATGGCGATCTGGTCGCCGCTGGTCGGTCCGAGCGAAACCAGCCGCTGGTCGACCGTGTTGCCCTTGCCGACGACATAGAGATATTTGCCGAGCTGGCTCGAGCCGAGCGCCACCTGAGGCACCATCAGCGCATCGGGCTGCTGTTTGACGTGCAGCCGCACGCGCACATATTGGCCCGGCAGCAAGGTGAACTTCGCATTGCCGATGGTGGCGCGGGCCGTAATCGTGCCGGTCGAGTGGTCGACGGTGTTGTCGATGAAGGTCAGCTGACCCTTCTGGCTGGCTTCCGTAGCGCCGGGCAGTAGGACTTCGACTTCGATCGGCCCCGATGCCCGGGCTTCTTCGATCTGCGCAAGGTCCGTCTCGCTCGGATTGAAGGTAACGTAGATCGGGTCGAGCTGCACCAGCGTGTTCAGCACCGTGCCGGCGACGCTGACCAGCGTTCCGACCGAGGCCTGGTTGCGGCCCAGGCGGCCAGTGAACGGCGCATGGATTTCCGAGTAGCTCAGATTGAGTTCCGCCGTGCGCACGGCCGCCTGGTTAAGCGCCAGCGACGCCTGTGCCTCGCGCAAGGTGCTGGTGCGCTGGTCGAAGCTGTCCTTGGCCAGATAACCGCTCTTGGCCAGTTCGGAGCCGCGGCCGAGGTTGGACCGCGCATAGTCGAGCGTCGCCGTGTCGCGCTGCACCTGGGCTTTCGCCTGGTCGAGCGCGGCCTGGAAGTCGTCGGGCGAGATCTTGTAGAGCAGATCGCCCTGCCGCACATCGGCGCCGTCTTGCGCCGTCTGTTCTTGCAGATAGCCCGGCACTCTGGCCTGCAAGGTGATGCTGCGGATCGGCTCGATGCGGGCGGCGTAGTCGAGATAGATCGGGATCGTCTTCTTGACGACGCTCGCCACCGGCACGGGCATGACAAAGGCTGCCGCGGCCGGCGTCGCCGCTCCAGCCGTGCCGGCGCTCAGCCTGAGGTTGCCCATGTCGAGCAGGTGGACGCTCGCCACCGAGATGGCGCCCAGCGCGACAGCCGTTCCCAACGCGATTTTCCATTTACGCATGATCAGTCTCCAATCTTATTCGGCCGCTTGCGCCAGGGGAGGGAAGGCGGGTTCGGCGGTTGGTTCAGTGTGCGTGGCGACAGGCTCATCACCGCCACGGCGTTCGCGGAATTGTTCGATGACCGCGTAGAAGACCGGCACGAACACCAGCGACAGGATGGTCGCGGCGACCATGCCGCCAAACACGGTGGTGCCGATCGATTGGCGGCTTGCCGCGCCCGCACCCGTGGCGAACATCAGCGGCAGCACGCCGAGGATGAAGGCGAAGGCGGTCATCAGGATCGGCCGCAACCTGAGCCGCGCGGCCTCCATGGCCGCCTCGACGATGCTCAAGCCTTCCTCGCGCCGCCGTCTTGCGAACTCGACGATCAGGATCGCGTTCTTGGCCGCCAGGCCGATCAGCATGACGAAGCCGATCTGCGAGTAGACGTCGATCTGCATGCCTCGCGCCCAAAGTGCGGCGAACGCGCCGAACAGAGCGAGCGGCACCGCCAGCAGCACCATGAACGGCATCGCCCAGCTCTCATATTGAGCCGCTAGGATCAGGAAGACGAAGACGATGGCAAGGCCGAAGACGACCGACGCAATCGATCCTGCCTTGAGTTCCTGGAAGGTGATGCCGGTCCACTCGAAGCCGAAATCCCTGGGCAGTGCGGTGGTGGCCGCCCGTTCCATGGCAGCGACAGCTTGACCGGACGAGAAGCCGGGTGCGGCGCCGCCATTGATCGTGGCCGAGGCGTTGTTGTTGTAGTGCGGCACGGTCTCCGGACCGACGAACGGTACCAGCTTGCCCAGCGTGCTGAGCGGCACCATGCCGCCGGAAGCATTGCGCACATAGAGCCGCGAAATGTCTGCCGCACCCGCGCGAGCATCCTTGTCGGCCTGGATAGTCACCCGGAAGGTGCGGCCAAACAGGTTGAAGTCGTTCACGTAAAGCGAGCCGAGATAGATCTGCAGCGTGTTGAAGACGTCGGGCAGGTTGAGGCCGAGCAGCTTCGCCTTGGCTCGATCGAGGTCGTAATTGAACTGCGGCGTCGAGGTCGAGAACGGCGAGAACAGCTGCTGCGGATTGATCTCGGGCTGCTTGCGCGCCTCGGCGATCACGGCCTGCGTTGCGTCGTTAAGCGCATTGCTGCCGCGGCCGGTGAGGTCCTCCACGACGAATTCGAAACCGCCGGTCGTGCCGATGCCGGGAATGGACGGCGGATCGAAGGAGAGCGCGAAGGCTTCCGGTATCTGCAGCAGCTTCATGCGCACGTCGGCGACGAGTTTCGAGGCGCTCTGGTCGGGGCCGCGTTTCTCCCATGGCTTCAGGATGGCGAATTCGACAGCCGAATTCGACTGCGCGGCACTGGTCAGGAAGTTCAGGCCGCTGATCGAGCCGACGATGTCGACGCCGGGCGTTGCCTGCAGGATGTCACGCGCCTTCTGCGCCACCGCGTCGGTGCGTTCCAGGGAGGCGCCGTCCGGCAGTTGGATGACGACGAAGAAGTAGCCCTGGTCCTCGACCGGAAGGAAGGTCGAGGGCAGGCGCTGCCAGACGAAATAGGTGGCGACCAGCCCCGCCGCGAACAGGCCGAGCATGATCCAGCGCAAGCGGACGAGGAGGCGCACGCCATGGGCATAGGCATGCGACAGCCTGTCGAAGCCGGTGTTGAACCAGCGGAACAGCACGAATTGCGTGCCATGGCGATGGCGCAGGAAAGCGGCACTGAGCGCCGGGCTCAACGTCAGCGAATTGAAGGCGGAAATGCCGACCGAAATCGCCACCGTCAATGCGAACTGGTTGTAGAGCCGTCCCGAGACGCCGGGAATGAAGGCGACGGGTATGAACACCGCCATCAGCACGGCTGTCGTGGCGATGATCGGCCCGGTGACTTCGGCCATGGCGGCCTTGGTTGCCGCCAGTGGTCTCAGTCCGGCCTCGAGCTGTCGTTCGACATTCTCCACCACCACGATGGCGTCGTCGACGACAAGGCCGATCGCCAGCACCATGCCGAGCAGGGACAGCATGTTGAGAGAGAAGCCCAGCATCTCCATGACGACGAGCGTCGCCACCAGCGATACGGGGATCGCGATGGTCGGGATGATGGTCGTGCGCCAGCTCTGCAGGAAGATGAACACCACGGCGACGACCAGCACCAGCGCTTCGCCGAGCGTGATCAGCACGTCATGCATCGACGCCGAGACGAAGCGCGTCGTGTCGTAGTGCATGGCGTAGGAGACGCCCTTCGGGAATCGGGTCGATAGCTCCTGCATCTTGTCCTTGACGCGCTGCTGAAGGTCGAGCGCGTTGGAACCGGGCATCTGGTAGACGGCGAGCACCACCGTCGGGTCCTTGCCGAAGAAGGCCGAGGACGAGTATTGCAGCGCGCCGAGTTCGATGCGTGCGACGTCGCGTAGCCTCACCAGCGAACCGCTGGTCGTATTGGCGCGCACCACGATGTCGCCGAATTCCTTCGGGTCGCTGAGGCGGCCGACGGCGTTGACCTGCATCTCGAAGGCGGTGCCGGCCGGGGCGGGTGACTGGCCGATCTTGCCGGCCGCCACCTGCACGTTCTGCTCGGAAATGGCGTTCTGCACGTCGACGGCGGTGATGCCGAGATTGGCGAGCTTGTCCGGATCGAGCCAGACACGCATCGAATAGCGCCGCTCGCCGAAGATCTGCACGTCGCCGACGCCGGGCAAGCGCTTCAGCGGATCGACGACCTGCAGATAGGCAAGGTTCGAAAGCGCCACCGGATCGACGGAATTGTCGGGCGAGGTGAGGTTGACGATCAGCACGAAGTTCGGGTTCTGCTTCTTGATCGTCACGCCGCCCTGGTTGACGATCGCCGGCAGTGACGAAGCCGCCTGCGAGACGCGGTTCTGGACGTCGACGGCGGCAGTGCTCAAGGAATAGCCGACATCGAAGGTGATGGTGATGGTCGAGGAGCCGTCGTTGGAGCTCGTCGACGACATGTAGGTCATGCCTTGCACGCCGTTGATCTGCTGCTCCAGCGGCGTCGTCACCGTATCGGCCACCACTTGCGCGCTGGCGCCAGGATAGTGGGCGCTGACCACGACCTGTGGCGGGGTGATGTCGGGAAACTGCGAGACCGGCAGCAGGAAATAACAAATCGTCCCGGCGAGCACCATGATGATGGCGATCGCGGAGGCGAAGATCGGACGGTGGATGAAGAAATTTACCACGACACACACACCTCGCCTGCTGCTCTTGCCCTGCCGAATGCACGGGCAACGGTGGACAGCCGCTGGCGGCGCCTGGTGTCATTCCGCGTGCGGAGCAGCGGTTCGTCGCGGTTCTGCGCATCGGCGAGCGACCGCAGCATCGTTTCGAGGGCGTGCGGGTCGACGCCATCGGCTTTCATGACCAGCCGGATCATCGGATCCCGGACGGCTTCATCTATGGTAAGATCGCGGCGCTGTGACATTGGCCGGCTCCTTGTCTGTCGATTCGCAGCCCATGCTCGCGAACCGTTTTTCATCTCTTCACCGGCCGAGGCCGCATGATTGGCAATCGTCTCTCTCGATCTGGTAGGACCAGGTCACGACCTTGTTATTGACGGCGGACGATATAGGTGTTACCAGTAAGTAACATTCTGGAAGTTACAGACCGGTAACACCCTAGTCAAGAGGTGGCCGAGGGTTTTTTGGAAACGAAAGGAGATCATGATGACAGACGGCGTCGTGGAGCGCTCTCGTCCCCGGGATCGGATCCTGGAGACGGCACGCGACATGTTCCACAAGCACGGCATCAAGGGCGTCGGCGTCGACGCCATCACCGAAGCCGCCGGCACGAACAAGATGACGCTCTATCGTCACTTCGAATCCAAGGACGATCTCATCGTCGAGTGCCTGCGCGCCAATGCGGCCAAGGTCGGCGCGATGTGGGAAACATTCGAAGCGGAGCATCCGGGCGACAAACTCGCGCAGCTTCACGCCTGGGTTTCCAAGGCGGCCGCCATGCTCAATACCGACGGCCGTGGCTGCGACATGGCCAATGCCGCCGCTGAGCTGACCGAGCCAGACCATCCGGCAAGGCGCGTGATCAAGGAACTCAAGGAAGCCCAGCGCGAACGCCTGGTCGGACTCTGCCGCGATGCCGGCATCGGCCAGGCCGAGCTTCTCGCCGATACGCTGTCGCTGCTGTTCGAGGGCGCGCGTGTCAGCGTGCAGACCGTGGGCACCGAAGGCCCCAGCACGCAATTCGTGCGCATGGCGGAAGGCCTGATCGTTTCCTTCCGGGGCGCTGCGGCCGGCTGAAATTCGTCGCGGCTATCAGTCATTCCCCACCGCATCAGCGGGCGATGCCTGACGCCTTTGTTGGCCGGCTGCTACCGCACTACCCGCCGGCTGAACGAAAAAAGCCCGCTGCCGGGAGGAGGTGGCAGCGGGCTCGATTTCGAATGTGGTGCGGGAGGAGGTGCACCCCATTCAGCGCCAGCATCGCATCTGGGAGGAGTAGATGGCCGACAACCAGAAGCTACGAATTGCCCAATGATTCGGCAATCACGAATAGTGCATAGCAGCTGTGCAGATTTGCCGTGCCGCCCCGTGACATTCGGGTGCGACCTCACTGCACCGGCACGTTTTCCCTGAAAATCAGCCGCGGCTCGATAAATTTCCGGGTCAGATAGGGTGCCGATGACGCAATGGAGCCGAGCAGGCGGATGACCGATTGTTCTGCGATCAGCCTCGCATTCTGGTCGATGACGACGTCGACAAGGTCGTCGACGAGGTAGCCGCGCGTCTCCTTGGTCAGGTCGTGGCAGATGAACACCGGTTTGCGATTGGGCCGCGTCTCCCGGATGGCTTTCGCAACACCGGAGCGTCCGGCCCCGACGCAATAGATGCCGAGCAGTTCCGGTTCGTTGCGCAGCGCCTTCATGGTCTCGGCGTAGCTGGCATCCGGCTCGTCGTTGATCTCGACGGCGCTGCTGATGGTCAGGTTGGGAAACTCCTCGCCAAGCACCGAGCGGAAACCCATTTCGCGTTCTTCATGCCCACGATAGGAGCGTGAGCCGACGACCATCGCCAGCTGACCCTCGCGGCCGCCGAGGAAACGCCCCATCAACAGTGCCGCGGTTCGCCCCGCCACCCGGTTGTCGATGCCGACATAGGCCGAGCGGGGGGCGGCCGGAATATCCGACACCAGCGTCACCAGGCGGATGCCGGCTTCGACGATGTCGCCCAGTATGTTGCGGGTTCGTGGATGGTCGATGGCGATGACACCGACGCCATTGGCCTTCAGCGACAGGTTTTCCACGGCTGTCTGCAATGCGTTCGGCGAGATACCGGCGAGGTTGTGGATCCGGCAGGACGCGACCAGCGGCAGGCGCGACGCATAGTCCTCGATGTGCCTTGCCAGATCCTGCATGAAGGCGTTGCTGCCGATCGGCAGGAAGAATTCGAGGTTTGCGGGCTTGGAGGGCAGCGTCACCTGATCGGCGACCGGCAAATAGCCAAGCTGCTTGGCGGCCTCCATGACGCGCTGCCTGTTGGCGGCGCTCACGCCGGGCCGATTGTTGAGCACCCTGTCGACCGTCGCCGTCGAGAGCCCGCAGTTCCTGGCGATATCGGAGACGGTGGCCTTCATGCCGCAACCCTATGCGTCGACGCGTTGCCGCGCCAGACGGGTGATGTGAGAAGCGATGCGATCTGAGCAACGGATGATTGCCCACCATCATCCCATTCGCATTCGACGGTTTCGACAGGACGGCTTCCGCCCGTCCTCAGTGCGCCGGTTTGCCGTCGGCGATGGCGTCCCGGATTTCCTTGTCCGACATGCCGGTGATGATCCGTTCGACTTCCGCGACACTGGTCTTCTTCGGATCGATGTCGTCGGCGACCACCTTGCCCCGGCGCATGACGACGATCCGGTCGACCACCTGGAAGACATGGTGGATGTTGTGCGCGATGAAGATGCAGGAATGACCGGAATCGCGTGCGCTGCGCACGAAGCTCAGCACGCCCTGTGTTTCGGCCACGCCAAGGTTGTTGGTCGGTTCGTCGAGGATGATGAGGTCGCTGTCGAAATGCATGGCGCGCGCGATCGCCACCGCTTGCCGCTCGCCGCCGGAGAGCGAGCCGATCGGCGTCGTCGGTGGAATGTTCTTCGAAATGCCGACCTGCTTGAGCAGGTCGCGGGCGACCGTGTTCATCGCCTCCTGGTCCATGCGGTTGAGGAAGCGCGGCGGCCTGATCGGTTCGCGTCCCAGGAACAGGTTGCGGGCGATCGACAGTTGCGTGACCAGTGCGGAGTCCTGGTAGATGGTCTCGATGCCGTTGGCGATCGCGTCGCTGGTGCTGCGCAGGTTCACCTTCTTGCCGCGTATGAAGATGTCGCCGCTGGTCAGCGGCACGGCGCCGGACAAAACCTTGATCAGCGTCGACTTGCCGGCGCCGTTGTCGCCGAGCAGGCCGACGATCTCTCGTTCGTTGACGTGGAAATTGGCGTCCACCAGCGCCTGCACGCGGCCGTAGGACTTGCGGATGTTCTGCATCCGGATGAGCGGTTCAGCCATGGTTCAAGTCCCCGCCTGATGCCGGCGTTCCAGCCATGAGTGGAGTGCCATCATGCCAAGAATGATCGCGCCGATGAAGATGTTGTAGGCAAGGCCGGGTACACCGATCAGCACGATGCCGTTGCGCATCACGCGCAGGATCAGGATGCCGAGCACCGTGCCGATGATGGTGCCGCGCCCGCCGGTCAGCGCCGTACCGCCGATGACCACCATGGCGATCACCTCGAGTTCATAGCCGGTGCCGCTGTTGGGGTTGGCGGCGGATGTGCGCAGCGAGGAGATGACGCCGGCAAGCGAGGCCATGACCGACGATAGGATGAACAGGCCGATCTTGACGCGATTGACATTGACGCCGCGCGCGCGTGCCGCGTTGGGATTGCCGCCCGCCGCCTGAATCCAGTTGCCGGTCCGGCTTTGCGTCAGCACGTAACCAAGGGCAATCGCAGCGGCGATGAACCAGAACAGCGACATGTAGATGCGGAACGGGCCGATGAAGAAGTCGCCGACCAGCGCTTCCGACAGCCAGCTGCCCTCGGCGCTCCAGGTGCGCTGCGGAAAACCGTCGGTGATGAATAGGGCGCTGCCGCGCACCACCAGAAGCATGCCGAGCGTCACCAGGAAGGACGGGATCTTGAGCTGCGTGACGAACCAGCCATTGACCAGGCCGATCAGCGCGGCGACCACCAGCGCGACGACGAAGCCCATCTCCAGCGAGGTGATGCCGGCATTGAACAGCGTCCACATCAGCACCGGCGAGAAGCCGAACAGGGAGCCGACGGACAGGTCGAATTCGCCTGACGTCATCAGCAATGTCATCGCCAGCGCGATCAGGCCGAGTTCGACGGTGAAGGCCAGCGTGTTGGAGATGTTCTGCGGCGACAGGAAATCGGGGTTGATGCTCCAGAAAACGGCGATTTCGACGACCAGCAGGACGAAGGGTCCGAATTCCGGCCGCGCGATCAGGCGTTGGATGAGCGAATGATTTTCCACTGGGAACCCGCGACATGGTTGGAACGGGCCGCGACTCCCACCGCATCGGCGGGCAGTCGCGGCGCAAGAAGGCATCTGGCGCCGAGCCGGAACGGCGCGGCGCCAGGATCGCGGTTATTTGCCGGACAGGATCTTGTCGTAGACCCCGGCGGTGTCTTTCTCGTAGAGCGCGCCGGTGATGACGTTGAAGCCTGGAGGAATGCCGCTGGCGGCCATGTTGGCCAGCGACAGCGCGACATAGCTGGTCGCCTGCGGGTCCTGCCACTGGCCGGCATTGACATAGCCGTTCAGCACTTCCTGGGTGGTGTCGAGCGAATTGCCCCAGCCCACGACCGGGATTTCGCCGGGCTTGATGCCGACCTGGTCGAAGACCCGCTTGATCGAGCCGGTGACGAGATCGCCGAGGCCGATGATGGCCTTCACCTTGCCCTTGTGGGCGGTGAGGTAATCGACCATGCGGTTGATCACCTCGGCCTGGTCGAGCGTCGCCTCGGTGACTTCATAGGTGACGCCGAGAGGGCCGAAGACGCTCTTGATGCCTTCTTCCTCCTGGACGCCGTAGGTGGCGCCGGGGATCTCGACCGGCATCCAGACGAAGTCGCCCTTCTTCACCAGGCCCTTGTCGACCAGATACTGCGCCCAATGCTTGCCGAAGGTGACGTTGTCGCCGCCGACATAGGCATTGAAATTGGCCTTGGGATCGGGCGTGTTGAAGTTGATGATCGGGATGTTGGCGGTACGGGCTTCCTTGACGATTTCGACGAGGCTGCCCGGATCGGGGCTGGTGGTGACGATGCCGTCGGCCTTGGCCGAGATCGCGGCGCGAACCGCTTCCTGCTGGGAGGCGACATCGCCATTGTGGAACGAGGTGTTGACAGTGTTGCCGGTGTCCTTGGCCCATTGCTTGGCGCCGGCCAGGAAGTAGGTCCAGACCGGATCGGCCGGGCCGCCATGTGAAATCCAGTAGAACGTCTTGGCCTGGGCGGCTGCCGGTAGGACCGTCAGCGCGACCAGCAGGCCGTAGAGCACAAGTCTTAGTCTTGTCAGCATTTGATTTCCTCCCGGTTGAAGATGATCCGTCCCTTGTTCCGGCTTCAGCCGGATTGCGTCTTTTGCCAGCGCCGCTCGGATGCCCAAGAGCATTCTCTTTTTCGGCGGATGGCAAGCCTCCATCTGCAGATGTAGTTGGCGCCTGACGCAGCGCCATCAACGGACCCATCAGATTGCATCAGTTGGGGTGAGTTTTCAGCGGCAGTCGGTGATCGGCTTGGCCTTAGCGGAGCGTCTTGACGGAGGCGCAATGCTCAAAGCTAGAGCAGGCCGGCCTTGGCGAGGTCGCGCATCAGATGGCTGGCGCCGTATGTCCAGTGCGGGCAATCGGGCGACAGCCGCACCCGGTTGACCAGCGCGCCGAATTTTTCCGACGAGATGGTGACGATGTCGCCGACCTTGTGGGTAAAGCCCTTGCCCTTTTCGCCGCGATCCTTCGAGGGCACGAACATGGTGCCGAGATAAAGCGCCAGCCCATCCGGATATTGGTGATGCGGACCCATGGCAGCGGCGACCAGTTCTTCGGGCGAGCGGCTGATCTCGGCCATCGAGCTTGCGCCCTCCAGCGAGAACCCATCCTCGCCTTCGACCTTCAGGCGCACGACGGCGCGCTTCACGTCGTCGATCGAGAATGCGTCGTCGAACAGGCGGATGAAAGGACCGAGGGAAGCCGACGCATTGTTGTCCTTGGCCTTGCCGAGCAGCAGCGCCGAACGCCCCTCGACGTCACGCAGATTGACATCGTTGCCGATGGTGGCGCCGACGATCCTGCCGCTGCTGGCGGCGATCATGGCGATCTCCGGCTCCGGATTGTTCCAGGTCGACACCGGGTGAAGGCCCACATCGGCGCCGAAGCCGACCGAAGCCATCGGCTGGCACTTGGTGAAGATTTCCGCATCCGGGCCGATGCCCACTTCCAGATATTGCGACCAGGCGCCGCGCGAAATCAGCTTGGCCTTGATCTCCATCGCTTCGGGCGAACCGGGCTTGAGCTTCGAAAGGTCATGGCCGATCAGCCCGGCAATGTCGGCGCGGATGGCGTCGGCCTTTTCCGCCGAGCCGCGCGCCTGCTCCTCGATCACCCGTTCGAGCAGGCTGACGACAAAAGTCACGCCCGATGCCTTGATGGCCTGCAGGTCGACCGGGGACAGGAGGTATGGCTTTGCCGGATCACGCGTGGCCTCGAAACTGTTGGCCGCGATGTCGTCGAGGGAGCCGATCGGCTTGCCCTCGGCCGAGCGCACATGCCTTGCCGGATCGGCCATCTCGCAGACGTCGCGCACGGTCGGCGCCGCGCTCGACGTGATGTCGAAGACGATGCCGTCACGCACCGTGATCACCAGGGGATACAAGGCATCGCTGCTCCTGGCGCGGCCGACAAAAAGGCCCTCGGTCGGCAGATGCGTCGGGTTCGTCATGCGTGCGGTCCTCTGATCATCGAATGCGGGCTTGCCGGGTCGGCGCGGCACTTTCCCCGGATTCCGCCCAAAGGTCTATCCCATTCGACGGCGATTCAGACCGCCGTCTCGTCCATGAAATTCCGGCTTTCCGACAAGCGGGTCTGCGGCGGTCATTATCAAAACCCGACTGGTTCATTTCAAGAGTGTGAAACCTCCGGGTGTTTCATGTGGCCCGTTCAAACCTTGTCGAAACGGTTTCAGCAGATACCAGTCACAACCCACCCGCGGGATTTCGCTTGACAGTTTCACGAATATGAAAAACTCTTCGGTAATTTCAAGATTTGGGTGAGCCGGTCGATGTCGACCCTAGTTGCGGCACAGGTGTCCGAGGCCCGGTCTTCGTCGGGCTTCCGGTTCGCCATGCTGCTGCCGGGCGCGCTGGTCACTTTCCTGCTGATCCTGTTTGCGCTTGGCCTCGTGCTTTTCCTTGCCTTCCGCGGCAATGACGGTTCGCTGCTGGGCAGCGGCTTCGGCCTGGCGAATTTCGCCACGGTGGTTTCGGATCCGCTCTACTGGACGGTGACGCTGCGCTCGTTGGTCATCGCCGGGCTGGTGACCCTGGCCACGGTCGTCACCGCCTACCCCGTTGCATATTACCTTGCGTTCTATGCCGGGCGGCGGCGTGGCCTGCTCCTGTTCCTGGTGACACTGCCGTTCTGGACCAGCTACTTGCTGCGCGTCTTCGCCTGGAAGATCGTGCTCGCCTATAACGGCGTGCTGAACTCGGCGCTGATCGAAAGCGGCATCTGGTCCCAGCCGACATTGGCGTTTCTCAATACGCCAGCGGCTGTTGTCGTCACGCTTGCCCACGCTTATGCGCCGTTCGCGATCCTGCCGGTCTATGTGGCGCTGGAGACCATTCCGAAATCGCTGATCGAGGCCGCTTCAGACCTTGGCGCGCGGCCGTTCACGTCCTTTCGCCGGGTCGTGCTGCCGAACTCGATGCCGGGCGTCCTGGCCGCGGCCCTGGTCGTCTTCGTGCCGACGGTCGGCGACTATGTCACCCCGGCCATGGTCGGCGGACCGGCCAGCACCATGATCGGCACGCTGATCCAGTCGCAGTTCGGCAAGGCCAACGACTGGCCGTTCGGCGCGGCCCTTTCGGTCTGCGTCATGCTGGTCATCCTGGTCGTGGTGCTGGTCGCACGCGGCGCCGACCGCAGGTTTGGCAGCCGCACATGAGAGTGGAACGCCTCGGCACGCAACGAAATGGCCGCTGGCTAGGCCTTTATGTGCTCGCCTACCTCGTGTTTCTCTATCTCCCGGTCCTGCTGATCCCGCTGTTTTCCTTCAATGATTCCATCCAGGCGGCATTTCCGCTGCAGGGCTTCACGCTGCAGTGGTACGCGACCCTTTATGGCAATTCCGCCCTGTCCGGCGCGCTCCTGAACAGTCTCGTCATTGGCGCCATCGCGGCCTCCGGCGCCACGCTGTGCGGCATTACCGTGTCCTATATGGACCTCTACGGCCGCTCGCCCTTGGCCGCCACCGTCAGCGCCATCGCACGGCTGCCGATCCTCATTCCCGGCGTCATCGTCGGCATATCGCTGTTGATCCTGATCAACCTCGTTGGCGTTGGACCGTCGCGTGTCGCCATCGTGCTCGGCCATATACTGGTGGCGCTGCCAACCACCGTGGTCGTCATGCGCAGCCGCTTCGCCGCCATCCCCAGGACGGTTCGCGAGGCGGCGCTCGACCTTGGCGCCTCCGACTGGACGACGTTCCGGCGCGTCATGCTGCCGCTCAGCCTGCCCGCCGTGCTGTCGGCCTTCATGCTCGCCTTCCTGATCTCCTTCGACGAATTCATCGTTGTCTTTTTCCTTGCCGGCACCGAGCCGACCCTGCCGCTCTACATCTGGAGCCAGCTGCGCTTTCCCCGCTCGCTGCCCACCGTCATGGCGCTGGGGACGATGATCCTGGCCGTGTCCTTCATCATCGCCGGCACAGCCGAGATCCTGCGCCATCGCGGGCTTGGCGCGGTGCGCCGGATATCCGCCAATTCAGCCTGATCACAACAACGCCAACCACAACAAAGAAGAGGAGAACGAAAATGGCATTCCACCTGAAATCGATAGCCGGACACAAGGCCCGGGCCGGCCTTGCCGCACTGGCGCTCGCACTGTCGTCGACCGTGGCGTTGGCCGCCGAGAAGCTGCAATACTTCACCTGGTCAGGGTACGAGCTGCCCGATTTCAACAAGAGCTTCCTCGCCGCGCATCCCGATGGCGTCGAGGCCTCCATCTTCGGTGACGATGACGATGCCTTCACCAAGGTCAAGGCAGGCTTCCGCCCCGACATCGCGCATCCCTGCTACGACAAAGTGGCGCGCTGGAACAAGGAAGGCCTGCTGCAGCCGATCGACACCAAGCGCATCAAGAACTGGGATTCGGTCTTCCCCGTGTTCAAGAACCTGCCCGATTTGCAGGCGGGCGACGGCAAGGTCTGGATGGTGCCGTGGGACTGGGGCAACACCTCGATCCTCTACCGCACCGATCTGGTGAAGAACCCTGAGGCGAGCTGGAAACTTCTGTGGGACAAGCAGTATGCCGGCCGCATGGCGACCATCGACGCCGTCCACGACACGCCCATCGTCGCGGCACTGCTCGCCGGCGTGAACCCCTTCGACATGACTGCGGACCAGATGGACAAGGTCGCGGCAAAGCTGCGCGAACAGCGCCCGCTGCTGTCGAGCTACACCACCGATATGACTTCGGTCGAGCAGGCGCTGGCCAGCGGCCAGCTGGTCGCGGCGATGACCTGGAACGCATCGGCCACCTCGCTGAAGAAGCAGG
This sequence comes from Mesorhizobium sp. B2-4-12, assembly GCF_006441575.1. Classification (NCBI taxonomy): domain Bacteria; kingdom Pseudomonadati; phylum Pseudomonadota; class Alphaproteobacteria; order Hyphomicrobiales; family Phyllobacteriaceae; genus Mesorhizobium; species Mesorhizobium sp. B2-4-12. Next base: position 4,139 of record NZ_VFVC01000004.1, on the reverse strand, counting down.
GCGTGCCGGTCGAGTTCATGAAGCCGAAGGAAGGCATGCTGACCTGGGCCTGCGGTTTCGTCATGCTCAAGGACGCCAAGAATGTCGATCTCGCCTATGACTTCATCAACAGCCGGCTGGACGCCGAGTCGGGCAAATTTCTGATCCAGTCCTATGGCTATGGCAGCTCGCTCGGCACCGCTTTTGCTGGCGTGCCGAAAGAGGAACTGGAAAAGCTGCAACTGCCGTCCGATCCGGAAGTGATGCTGAAGAGCACGATCTTCACCGGGCCGATGAAGCAGAATGACGATGTCGCCAAGATGTTCGAGAAGGTGAAGGCGGGCGGGTGATGCTGGCCAGCCTTGTTGGAGGCGATTGGATTACTGAAGCTTGCGCCGCCCCTCATCCGCCTGCCGGCACCTTCTCCCCGTATAGAGACGGGGAGAAGAGGACTGGCCGCAACGTCGGCGACCCCCTCTCCCCGTTTTTCACGGGGAGAGGGTAAGGGTGAGGGGCAGCGCAAACGTGCGAACGACAATGCTGCGTTGCTCGATAAGGATGCGGCAAACGAGGACCGATGCATGGACATGCTGGACGAACAGGCCGAGAAACCCAAGGACGATGCCGACGTTCGCGTCGGTCGGCGCGTGCGGGCCCTGCGGCTCGAGCGCCGCCTTTCGCTGGCGGAGCTTGCCGCCAGGGCGGGCGTGTCGATCGGCGCGCTCAGCCAGATCGAGCGCGGCATGTCTTCGCTGCGCGTCAAGGTGATCTGGCCGCTCGCCGCGGCTCTGGACATCGAGCCGTCGGCGCTGATCGCCGACGGCGACGATGCCGCCAACGATCTCTACTGCGTGCGTGCCAACAGCCGCCGCGCCATCCCGGTGAAGTCGGAGGGCATCGCCAAGGCGCTGCTGTCGCCGCCGGGCGCGACGCTGACCGGCATGCTGGTAACGGTGGAAGCCGGCGGCGGCACCGCGGAAGCCTATGCGCATGCAGGCCATGAGTTTGGCTACGTATTGGCCGGCGAGGTCGAACTGGTGGTGGATTCGACAAAATACGTGCTGAAGACCGGCGACAGTTTTGCCTTCAAGAGCACGCTGTTGCACGCTTTCCGCAATCCTGGCGGCGAGGAATGCCGGATCCTCTGGGTCAACACCACGAAACCCTCCGAGGTTCGCGATGGCGCCTGATCCGCTCGTCCGCCTGCAGGCGGTATCGAAGATTTTTCCCGGCGGTATCGTCGGGCTCGACGCCGTCGATCTCGACATCATCAGCGGCGAGTTCATCACCCTGCTCGGACCATCGGGCTGCGGCAAGACCACCAGCCTGCGCGTCATTGCGGGCTTCGAAAGCCCGTCGAGCGGCGCGGTGCTGCTCGACGGCCGCGACATCACCGCGCTTCGACCTTACGACCGGCCGGTCAATACCGTGTTCCAGGATTACGCGCTGTTCCCGCACATGAACGTCGCCGAAAATGTCGGCTTCGGTCTGTCGCTGCGCAAATTGTCCGGAGCTGAACAGGCAAAACGCGTCGGTGAAGCCCTCGACATGGTCGGCCTCGCCGACAAGCTTCGTGCCCGCGTTTCCGAACTCTCCGGCGGCCAACGCCAGCGCGTCGCGCTCGCCCGCGCCATCGTCTGCGAACCGCGCGTGCTCTTGCTCGACGAACCGCTGTCGGCGCTTGACGCGCATCTGCGCGAACAGATGCAGGTCGAGTTGAAGCGGCTGCAGTCGCGGCTTGGCACCACCTTCGTCATGGTCACCCATGACCAGACCGAAGCGCTGTCGATCTCCGACCGCATCGTCGTCATGAACAAGGGCCGCATCGAACAGATCGCGCCACCGGCGGTACTGTACGACCGGCCCGCCACGACGTTCGTGGCGAGCTTTATCGGCACCATGAATCTCTTGCAATCCCGGTTTGTCGGCCGCGACGGCGATCGCCTGCGTTTCGCCGCCGGCGCCCTGGCGCTGGAGGCAACTTCTGAAACTGGGAAGTCACCCGGGCAAGGCGAGGTGCGGACCATCGGCGTGCGCCCGGAGGACTTGCTGGCAACGACCGAGGCCGCGCCGAGCACGGCGCCGGCGCGCGTCAACAGCGTCGTCTTTCATGGCCGCACGCTGCGGCTGCATGCCGAACTCGACCAAGGCGCACCTATTGTCATCGATGCGCCGCGCCAGGCCGAGGGTTTCCAATTCAGCGTCGGCGACGTCGCGCATATCAGCCTGCGCCGTGGCGCCAACTGCCCTATGCTGCCCAGCTGACCTGCTCCATCGGCGGCTACGGCAGTCGGGCAACGGCCGCGAATACGCCGACTGGGGTCCATGACTTTCTCGAGGTCAAGGGCATCGGCTGCGGGGTGGGGCTTCGAAGCAATCCACGCTTGACTCAAAGGGATGTTCCTGTTTTGTTCTACGCCGGAGCAAAATGGGAGCGTTCCTTGGCGAGCGTACGCGTATGTACCAAGGCGAGTTCGATTTCGAATTCCAGAGCCGCCATGGCGGCCTAAGCGGCCGGAGCGCGTCTTCTACGGCTTGTTTCTGCAGCAGAAGGACTATTCGCGGTTTGCGGATTGTCAAAGCCAGCTGTGCGGCCAATGTGAGATAACCGGCTCACGTCTGCTGTATCACCGGTTTCACGTCAGCCTGCAACATGTCGGTGACTACAAAAGGCTGCCAGAGAAAATCATCTTCGCAGCGGCCCGATCGGGGCGGCGCATCGCGATGTCTGAGTTTGATGTCACCTTTCGCCAATTCAGGAGCTTTCCCGGTCGCCCGGCGACGAGGAGCCGCCCGGCCAAGCATCCTTTCGTGCTTCTCGCCGATGACGGACCGGTTTGCGAATTGAGCAGGAAGCTCGGCGCTGAAATGTCGCGCGAAGGACTCAAAGCTTCAGACGGTTTCGTTCCACATTTGACGCTGGCCTATGACCAGAAACTTATTCCGCAACAGCCTATCGGCCCAATCAGCTTTGTCGCCCGGGAGTTCGTTCTTGTGCACAGCTTGCGCGGACTGAAGAAGTACGTTTTCCCGGACTGTTGGCCGCTCAGTGCGATGTGATGCGCCGATCGCTCGCCCTCAAACCGTCGTCCCAGAGCCGCGCTATGTCTATCGTCCTGACAAAGCTTGTCAGCTGTCGTGCGGGCAAAGCTGGCGGACTGGCGAGCGCTTTCCTACTTCGAGTGCGTCGGAACAGGAGGAAGACAAATGACCGTCGCGGAAATTGCCAAGGATTTCACCGAACTGCTCAGGCGGGGCGACAACGAAAGTGCCGCTCAGAAGTACAATGCCGACGAAATCGTCAGCTATGAAGCCATGGAGGGCCCTATGGCCGTCTGCAACGGCAAGGAAGCCGTGAAACAGAAGGGCCAGTGGTGGCAAGAGAACAACCAAGTGCACGGCGGCTCCGTCGAGGGGCCCTATATCAACGGCGACCAGTTCGCGGTGCGCTTCACGTTTGACATAACGCCCAAGGCTACGGGCGAGTGCGTCACCATGGATGAGGTTGGCCTGTACACAGTCAAGAACGGCAAGATTACCGAAGAGCGCTTCTACTATTGAGGCAATGCCGCCGGCTTTCCGGAGTCTGCTTTCTTCGCTGCAGGCGAAAAACGAGCATGGCGGCCGGGGCAATGCCCTGGCCGTTCATGCAAGGTTCAAATCATCTTCACATGGGATGCGGGCGCTGGCAAAGCGGGAAGGGCGGTTTTAGGGTGCGGGATGGATTCGACAATCAGCAGGGAAGCGCGCTTTGACGATCACCATGTATGGCATCACCAACTGTGACACGATCAAGAAGGCGCGCATCTGGCTGGAGAGCCATGACGTGCCTTATCGTTTCCATGACTATCGGGCCGACGGGATCGAAGCGGGCAGGCTGAATGGCTGGGTCGGCAAGGTCGGCTGGGAAAAGCTCCTCAACAAGGGCAGCACCACGTTCCGCGAACTGCCGGAGACAGACAAGCAATCGCTCGACGAAAAGCAGGCCAAGGCGCTGATGCTGGCCAGACCGACGATGATCAAGCGCCCGGTGCTGGAAATTGGTGACAGTGTTCTCGTGGGGTTCAAGCCGGATGTCTATGAGCAGGCGGTTGGTGCAAAGTAGATAGGCGGCGATCCTTCGCGCCCCCCTCTGTCCTGCCGGACATCTCCCCCACAAG
>NZ_VFVC01000039.1:0-57172 GCF_006441575.1 Mesorhizobium sp. B2-4-12 | reverse complement strand
TATTCACGCAAGAAGGATGAGAAGACGGGCAAGCGGCGGAACCTGGGCACGTTCGACACGCGCGAGGCGGCGGAAAAGCACGAGAAGGAGGTGCAGTATTTTAAAAGGCATTGAGGGAAATTGCCGAAGCGGCAGCAATGCGCCTCAAGGTGCAGGCCGACCTTCCGGAACGAGCGGAACGACCAGCGGGGTACAGCGGGACCACCGGCTCGAACCAGCTCATCTCGAAAAACGAGGCGGCACGTTTTTCCATGGCACGCCATCCCGGCCCATTTCATAGCCTTTTTCGAACAGAGCCCGCATGAACTTGTTCTCGAACGGGGTTTTCGGCTCATCTGTGAAGTCGGCCGGAACGTCTATGAAGTTGTAGGCGATGCCGTCGCGCCTGGCGATGGCGTAAAGCCTGTAGAGATCGCCGATCCCTTGCGTCTTGATGAGGGACGAGACCGCCTTCTCCGCGATGTCGGGCAGTGTGGCCTTCACGATCCCCGGCACCGGCGTCGTTCGGCCGTTGCGGATGATATAGAGGCGCGCCTTGACCCGGGCGTGGAACGTCCGATCGAGTTCACGCATGCTCAAGCCGGCGGGCATTAGAAAGACCTGGTTGCTGGTTCCGCCGTCGACATGCATTTCGTGGTACGTTTTGCCGGAGGCGGTCACTTGCAGCTCGACGGGAGGGAATACCCCTGGAATGGCGGTCGAGGCCAGCATGACTTGCTTGAAGAGCTTCAGCCGGTCCGGGCGACGGCTCGCCGCGATAGCGCCCATGTCCCAGATCACGGGCCGATCCGCATCAAGATTGGTCGTACCGATGAAGAGCCTGCGTCCCTTGCCGGACTCCCGAGCGATCTGATCGAGCATGTCCTCGGTGACTTCTTCGTCGAGCATTTTGGCAAGGGGAGCGTTGCTTGTGATCGAGGCGCTCGACAGCACGCCGATGAAGCTGTGCTCGGTGTAGATGTTGGCGTCCTTGATCGTCGTAAAGGCATGCTTCAGGCGATCGTCATAGGCCGGGCCAAGGAACGCGAAGGGCGCGATCAACGATCCGGTGCTGATGCCGGTGACGATGTCGAACCTGGGCCTGGTGCCGGCCTTGGTCCAGCCCGCCAGGATTCCGGCGCCGAAGGCACCGCTGCTGCCGCCGCCCGAAATGGTAAGCGCGTCGAGCTCTCGCAGCTTGATGGAAGGGTCGGCCTTTGCCGCCTTGATTCTCTCGTCGCGGAACGCGATGAGACGATCGGGCGGGAAACTTTCGTCGGAATCGCCCCAGACGCGTATGTCTCGGGGATAGCCGCTCACTTCGGCGGCAGCCATGCGTTCTACAGGCACGCCATCGCGTGGATAGGCGGCGATGCAGCCTGTGAGTTGAATTGCACATAGGCAAAGCAGGATGATCCTCAGCATAGCTATCGGGGCCTGACGTGGTTTCTTTTCAAGCTAAGGCGAAGCTGCGAAAAAGCTGTTCGCCTCCGAGCACGGCGAAGGAGACGACGGTCATCAGCAGGGCGCGGTGGAAACGCGCCTGTTTGATCTCCCTTACGCGTGAGGTCTTCAGCAATTCAGCAGCTATCACCGAGGTCCAATCGGATTGCAGGGCCAGGTGGACCAGGTCGCGCACACCGGCGAAGAATCCGGGATCCACATAGTAGACGGGCGGGACGGCGCAGGCACCGGCCACTTTGCGGTTGAGTTCCTTGTCAGCCCGCCTGCGGCTCGGATAGAGCACTTGCCCGAACTGCACGATCGGCATGATGACGATCCCCCAGACCGCCACGTAAAACAGCGGCCCGAGCGGGGCATGCGACGGCAGCAGGTCCCCGAAGCGCAGGATCAGGTTGAGGGCGAGGATGTAGCCCACGCCCACAATCTGCGCCTTGGTGTCGTAGGAACGCGCCACCGACTGCGCCTCCTGCAGCGCTGCGGCCAGCATCTTGTCGACATATTCGCGCGTCGTCCCGTCGGGTTCCGCGCACCTGACGGCATCGGTCGTGAGAAAGCGGTCAAGGAGAGTAGGGCGTGTTTCCAGCATGGCTGCCTCCTTTATCGATCCGACAAGGCCAGGATCGGGATTGCGTCGGCGCTGGGCTCGGGCGCCGCCAACGGCTCGTCGCTTTCCCGGATTCCGTTCACCATCACATAAAGGGCTGGCAGGAAAACCAGCGTCAGCATGGTGGCGACGGCGAGCCCCCCGACGATGGCGTAGGCCATCGGCCCCCAGAAGACGTCGTGCATGATCGGGATCATGCCGAGAATCGCCGCGGCCGCGGTGAGCATGATCGGCCGGAACCGGTGGACGGTGGCATCGATCACCGCCTTCCACGGCTCGACCCCCTGGGCCCGCTCATGTTCGATCTGGTGCACCAGGATCACCGAGTTGCGGATGATCATGCCGGCGAGCGCAATGATGCCGAGCGTCGCGATGAAGCCCATCGGCGTGCTGGTGGTCAGCAGCGCGATGGCAACTCCGATGAGCCCGAGAGGCGCCACGCTGATGACCATGGCGACCTGCCGGAAACTCCCGAGCTGGACCATCAGCACCGTAAGCATCAGGGTGATCATCAGCGGGAACTGGGCCAGCAGGGCAGCGTTGCTGAGCGCGGTCTTTTCCACCGTGCCGCCGGTCTCGATCGACGTTTCTGCCGGCATCGACTTGGAAAGCGCCTCCAGCGCGGCGGCAACGTGCTGGTGCACGAAGGCCGGCTGCAGTCCCGGCAGCGGCTCTGCCTGGACTGTGATCGTGGGCAGGCGCCGGCGCCTCCAGACATAGCCTTCATCGAGGTCGTATTTGAAATCGGCGAGCTCCCGCAACGGAACGGATGCGCCCGTCGGCGTGGTGATCTGAAGGTGGCGCAGGGCTTCGATGCTGGAGCGTTCATCGTTCTGGGCACGTGCGACCACGTCGATCAGGTAGATGGAATCGCGCAGTTGCGTGACCGTCGAGCCGTTGAGCACGCGGTTGAGCGCCTGGGAAAGCTGTTCGGAGCTAAGCCCCGCCTGCCGGACGCGGTCCTGGTCGACGACGATGCGCAACGTCTTGTTCTTCTCGCCCCAGTCGAAGTTGACGGTTTGCACGAGGCCGGAAGCCCGCAGGATATCGGCCACCTGCTCGCCATATTTCCTGGCGTCGTCGGGAGTAGGCGCGCTCACCCGGTATTGCACGGGCCAGCCGACCGGCGGCCCCAGTTCCAGGCGCGAAATGCGCGCGGTCACGTCCGGAAATTTGTCGGCGAACAGCGCCTGCAGTTTGGCCTGCACACGATCGCGCGCCTGAAGGTCCTTGGCCACGACCACGGTCTCGGCCATGAAGTCGTTGTCGAGCTGCACATCCAGGGGCAGGTAGAACCGGATGGCGCCGCCGCCGACATAGGAGGAGAAGTGGTCGATGTCGGCGTCACCCGCAAGCGCCTTCTCCAGCCGTTTGGTTTGCGTCTCGGTAGCGGTGATGGAGGCATTCTTGGGCAGCGTCATCGTCACCAGCAGTTCAGGCCGGTTGGAGGCCGGGAAGAACTGTTGCTGGACGAAGCCCATGCCGTAAAGCGAGAGGCCAAAGGCAACGAGAGATGCGGCGATGGTGAGAAAACGGTGCCGCATGGTGAACGCCAGCAGGCGTCGGAACAGCCGCATGAGTGGCCCTGGCTCCGCCGTCCCATGCGCTTTCATGTGCTTGGGCAAGAGGGTCAGCCCGAGCACCGGCGCGAAGAGGACGGCCACGAACCATGACGCGATGAGCGCCACGCCTATGACGGCGAACAGCGAGAAGGTGTATTGCCCGGTATTGTTGTCCGCGAACCCGATCGGCAGGAAGCCGAGCAGCGTGATCAGTGTCCCCGTCAGCATCGGGAAGGCGGTGGACGTATAGGCAAAGGTTGCCGCCTTGATCTTCGGAATGCCTTCTTCGATCTTTGAGATCATCATCTCGATCGTGATCATGGCGTCGTCGACCAGAAGGCCGAGAGCGATGATCAGCGCACCGAGCGAAATGCGCTGCAGGCTGATTCCCGCCGCTTCCATGAACGCGAAGACGATGGCGAGGACGAGCGGGATGGACAGGGCGACCACCAGGCCGGCGCGCAGGCCGAGGCTGAGGAAGCTCACCACGAGCACGATGGCGACCGCTTCGAGGAGGGCCTTGGTGAATTCGCCGATCGCCTCACGCACGACCTCGGGCTGGTCCGAGACCAGATTGAGCTCGATGCCGACCGGGAAGCGCTGCTTCAGCCGCTCCGCCACCGCGTGCAATCCCTTGCCGAAATCGAGATTGTTGCCGCCGTCGCGCATGTTGATGCCAATGCCGATGGCCGGCTTGCCGTTGACGCGAAACATCTTGCTCGGCGGATCGCTATAGCCGCGCTGCACCTCGGCGATGTCCGAGAGCTTGTAGAAGCGCCCGTTCACGGAAAAATTGAGCTTGGCTATGTCGCCGGGTGCCAACAGGGAGCCGGTCATGTCGACCAGCATGTTCTCGCTGGGCGTGTTGATGATTCCGGAAGGCACGACGGCATTCTGGTGGGCGATCGCCGTCAGCACGTCATCGAGGCTGAGCTTCAGGTTGGCGAGCTTCTGCGGTGAGAAATTCAGATAGACCTTTTCGTCCTGGTCGCCATAGATGTCGACCTTGCCTACGTCGGGAGCACGCAGGAATTCGGCCCGCGCGGTCTCGGCGAAATCACGTGCCTGACGCGGGCTGAAACCGTCATAGCTTATGCCGTAGATCGTACCGAAGACGTCGCCGAATTCGTCGTTGAAGAAGGGGCCGACCACGCCTTGCGGCAGCGTCTGCCTTATGTCGTTCACCTTCTTGCGGACCTGATACCAGATGCCGTCGAGGTCGCGTTTCTTGGTGGACTCCTTAAGGTAGACGAAAATCGTCGCCTGGCCCGGCTTGGTGTAGCTTTTGAGGTAGTCGAGGTTCGGAGTTTCCTCGAGCTTCTTCTCGATTCGGTCCGTCACCTGCTGCATCGTGTCAGCCGCGGTGGCCCCGGGCCAGTTTGCCTGGACCACCATGGTCTGCACGGTGAAATCCGGGTCTTCCTGACGGCCGAGACGCTCGTAGGAGGTGATTCCAGCCGCCACGCAGACGAGCATCAGGAAGACGACGATCGAGCGGTTGTGAACGGCCCATTCGGAAAGGTTGAAGCTGGCCATCACTCGACCTCCGCATTGGGCTTGACCACTTCGCCGTCAGCCAGCGAGTTCACGCCGGCGACCACCACCTGGTCGCCCGCGGCCAGTCCCTGGCTCACGGTGACGGAATTTGCATCGAACTGCAGCAGTTGGACCTTGCGACGCTCCACCTTGTCGTCTTTGCCGACCACCCAAACCTGGGGCTCGTTTCCCGACTGCAGCAGCGCGCTCGGGGGAAGTGTCGCAACCATGTGACCCTGGTCGCTTTCGACCCGACCGACGACGATTGCTCCCAGTCGCATTTGCGGGGGCGGAGCAGGCATGGCAACTTTCACCTGATAGGTGCCCGTGGCGCTGTCGGCCTCGGGCGAAATCTCGCGAACCGTGCCGGTCACCGCGATTTCAGGGTGGGCCTGAAGCGCAACGTTCACCGGCATGCCAAGGCTTGCCCTGATGACGTCCTCGCTCGCGACGGCAAAGACAGCTTCGCGCTCGTCATTGCGCGAAATCTCGATCACCATCTGTCCGGCGACCACCACCTGGCCGGGGTCCGCGCCGGTCGCGGTCACGATGCCGTCGTCGGGCGCCTTGAGCTCCGTATAGGCGAGCTGGTTCTGGGCGATGCGCAGATTGGCGTCGCTCGCCTGAACTTGCGCCTGCGCGCTGCGCAGCGACTTCAGCGCGTCATCATACTGCGAACGCGTGGCGAAGCCCTTCCCGAGCAGGAGCCGAAACCTGTCCTCCTGGGCGGCGGCCTGGGCGAGCGCGGCCTTGGCCGCGTCGAGGTCCGCCGCCGTGGCGGTCACCTTGTTCTGGTAATCCACCGCGCTCAGTGTCGCGAGCTTCTGGCCCTTCTTGACCGTTGCGCCGGCGTCGACATCGCGTGAGACCAACCTGCCGCCGACCTCGAAGCCAACCTGGCTGACATAGCGCGATTGGATGCGCCCGGCGCCTTGCGCCACCAGCATGAACTTGTGGGGCGTCACCACCATCACGCGCGCCGTTCGTGGCGCTGCCGGCGCCTCGGCCTCCTTTTGTGAACAGCCGGCAAGACAAAGGCCGGCGATGCCGGCCAAAAGGGAAAGACGCCACGACAGGCGCATGGGAGCCTCCGCTCGAAAGATCGGGTTGCAGGGAACTGGAAAAGCCGAGCCACGGGCCGAACTGAGTGGCTCATTTCGATTTAGACTACTAAGTCAAATCGACTATGAAAGTCAATATGAGTTACGCGCAATCGTGCCATGCAAAAAGGCCATGGCGAATGGAAGGCCACTTCGAAGGAGATGGGAAGCGAGACCCGCCCAGGGCGCCAAGCCTACCAACTGGCCGACGTCCGCAGCGCTTCACGGCCCCCATGTCTCGTCGCCGGCTCGGTTCCACAGTCGTGGCTACTGCATGGACCATCCGTGGCTGACCACCAGCGACTGGCCGGTCAGCGCGCTAGACGGGAAGGCCGCGAGAAACAACGCTGCTTCCGCCACGTCCTGAACAGTGGTGAACTCGCCGTCGACGGTCTCCTTCAGCATGATGTTTTTGACGACTTCCGCTTCAGATATCCCGAACGCGCGGGCCTGTTCCGGAATCTGCTTTTCCACCAGCGGCGTGCGAACGAAACCGGGGCAGATCACATTGGCACGAACTCCATGTGCGGCCCCCTCCTTCGCTACGACCTTAGCCAGACCGATCAGGCCATGCTTGGCTGTCACATAAGCCGCTTTGAGCGGCGATGCTTCCTTGGAATGTACCGATCCCATGTAGATGATGCTGCCGCTGTTCTGCTTGTACATCTGCCGCAAGGCGGCGCGGGTGGTCAGGAAGGCGCCATCGAGGTGGATGGAAAGGAGTTTCTTCCATTTTGCGAATTCGAATTCGACGAGTGGGCCGACGATCTGGATACCGGCATTGCTGACCAGCACGTCCAACCGGCCGAAGGCCTGGATCGCTTGGCCCATGCCGATTTCGACTTGCTCCTCATCGCCGACGTCCATCGCGACTCCAAGCGCACGTTTGCCCGTGGGATCGATCTCGGCCGCGGTTCTTTGGGCCGCCTGCCGATCGAGATCCGCGATGACCACCATTGCCCCCTCACTGGCAAAGGTGAGTGCAATTTCCCTGCCGATGCCGCTCGCGGCTCCAGTGATCATCACGACCTTGTCCATAAGACGGCCGTCGGGATTTGCAGCCTGCTTCACCGACAACGTTTCATTCAGCGAATGCATGGGTTTTTCCTTTGCTAAACAGTGGCTTCGTGTCGGCAAGATAGTCATGGACGACCGTGCCGAGCGGCAGCGTCAGATCGGCAACGATGTGCATCGCCGATACCACTTCGAGAACCGGCAGCTCTGCCACGGGGGCGAGCGCGTGCGACCAAAGATCGAGCGATGCCGGGCCGTGCCAGGCTTCCTTGAGATCGATGTCTTCCAAACGGTATTCGACCAGTTCACAGATGCGCGGCCTGCCGTCGACATGGGGGATGATCTTGAGCAGGAAATTGGGTCCGCTGAGTGAGGTCCTTACGGATGCGAGTTCGGCAGCCCGATGCTTGTAGCCCATCGTTGCGGTGGCGACGCGGACCGGGCCGTAGTCGAGCGTGCCCACAAGAGTATCGGTCTCCACGCGGAGCGTGGGACTGGCCAGCTTCTTCGGGAAACCCCACAGTTCGCGGCCACCTGCGATTGGCGGGTGATCGTCAAGAAACATGCAATGGGTGTAGCTGCCATGGCGGCCGCGAAAGGAGACAGGAATGACCTGTCCACTTTCCGTGTAGTCGCCAAAGCCCGAAGAGTCGGGCATGCGTATGAACTCGAACTTCACCAACGGGTCGGGCACATCAAGCGGTTCCGGCACAAGCTCGCGCAACTTCCTCGGATCCGTCCGATAGGTGATGATCAGATACTCGCGATTTCGGAAACGATATGGACCGACCGGATAGGCGGGGTTGGTCAGAGGCATGGCAAAGGCCGTTTCCCTGACAGTGTCTTGGTTCATGGCTGGTGTTCCTTGGGTGGAGCGGTCTGCTGGGTTTCAGGAAAAGCCCGTTTGAGCTTGGAGGATTGGAGCACGACCTCGATCTCGATCGCGCAGCCGCGTCGCGGCCGCTACTCCTGTCCGTCCTCGGTGAGATCGTACGTGCTGACTCCCTCCAGATTGTTCGGTCTGCCCAGTGCCTCTGGCTGACGCAGCGTGCGCACCGCGTCGTGGTAACCGGCTTGCCAATGGTCCTCCATCGACAGCCTGGAGAATTCGTAATCCTTCGAGTGCGTCTCGTACTGTCTGGACCGATAGATCAGGTGAACCAATTTGTAGACCTTGTGGTCGGCAAGAGAGCTCAGCATGGTGGCTTCATCGCTGCCGAGCAGGTCGGCGGGAAGCTTTGCGAGCAAGCCCGCAAGCGCGTGCCGGGACCGCTGCTGCTGCTTGAACTGCTCGGTGTTGGCGCGCGTGCGGCTGGAATACTGGATTTCCTTCTGCCTGGTTGCCACGTCGGCAAGATTGCGAGGAAAATCACCCTGGGCGCTCCATAGGTCCACCTGGAAGGCGAGCGTGTCCTGCCGAGGCCCGTTTTCGGCCACCCATTGCAACGGAGTGTTCGAGATGAGGCCACCGTCCCAGTAGAATTCCCCCTCGATCTCAATGGCCGGGAAGCCTGGCGGGAGCGAGCCGCTGGCCATCACGTGCTCTGGACGGATCGTATGGGTTTGATTGTCGAAGTAGACGAAATTACCCGTGCACACGTTGACTGCGCCTGCGCTGAAACGCATACCGCCTGCGTTGATCCGGTCAAAGTCGACGAGCCGCTCAAGCGTGCTCTTCAGGTGGGTGGTTTCGTAAAAACTTGTGCCCTCGATTGCTCCACCCGGGCGGAGCCACGGAGCGGGTTGCCGGAGGCTGAAAAAGCCCGGCGCGCCGGCTATTGCCGCGCAAGCCGCGCTGAACTGATTGAAGATCGCGCGGGACAGGTCGCCTTTGGGAGCCAGCGCATGTGCAGTGCTAGCCCAGTCGAGCAGAGGGTTCGCCGTAATCTCGCGCCAGAACGCACGCAGCTTTGAGACCCGTTCGGAAGGCGCGTTACCGGCAATGATCGCCGCGTTGATGGAACCGATGGACACGCCGGCAACCCAGTCCGGATGAATGTCGGCTTCCGCAAGAGCTTCATAGACTCCCGCTTGGTAGGCCCCGAGCGCGCCTCCACCTTGCAGCACCAGGGCAATGCATTCGAACGGCAGCGGCCTTGATTTGAAGTGCTGGGACTGAACATTCATTGATGCCATTCCTTATTGTCAGATACGCTTGTGTTGCGAACACCGGAGCTCGAGCTGCTGCCCGGCTCGCTGGGCAAGTTTCGTATTGTACAAATGCGTCAAATCGACTATTTGGTCAATATGACATTTGCGTAATGGTGCAATGCAAAAAAGGCAGGACGGATGGCAAAGGTTGATTTGGCGCGCAGGGCGGAGATCGGACGGGAGAAGCGGGAAAGAACGCGTACGCTGATCTTGGATGCCGGGATGATGCTGATGGGAGAACGGCCTCGCGAGGCCGTTACGATCGATGCCGTGGTGGAGGCAGCCGGGATAGCGAAGGGTACCTTCTACTATCACTTCCAGAGCATCGACGAACTGGCCGCGGCTGTAGGGGAGAAACTCGGCGAGAGCTTCGACGCGGTGCTGACGGATGCACGCCTCGCACTTGAAGATCCTGTCAAACGCTTGTCTTTCGCCTTCGCGAAGTTCCTGGAAAAGGCGATCTCGGACCCGAACTGGGCACGGCTGGTCGTTCAGAGTTCTCAGTCGCGCGCCGAGTATGCGCGCGGTATTCGAGCGAATCTGAAGGCGGATATTACGCAGGCAATAGCCCAGGATCGAATGAGCATACGCGACGCGGAGCTCGCGGTGGATATCGTCACGGGTATATGGCTGCAGGTGACGCGAGGCATCCTCGATCGTGGCCCCCGGCCCGAATTGACACAACTGACCATCGAGGCAGTGCTTCGGGCGCTCGGTGCATCGCGGTCGGACCAGCAGAACGCCTGGAAACAATGGGCATGACCGCACGGGCGCCACTGGAAAGGCGACTTTCCAGCCAATCTCCCGAAAGCGGACGTTCCGCTTTGGCCAATGAAGACATTCGCGGCGTCATAGCAGGCATGCGGTACCGGCGCTCGGCCGACCTTGAATTCTCTCCCTGGCTGCCAAGTTGATCGCCTCCATTAACCATTTGTTAACCATTCGGCCGGCACCCTTTAACCATTGAGTAAGGATTCGCCAGCCGTGACCTTTGCCGCCCCCTCGAGGCCAAATCCATTCGTTTCCGCGCCCGCTCCTTCGTCGCGCCGTGACCAACTGGACCAAGGACCAGCTGAAAAAGATGCCCGAGCACCGCGACTGACAATCTGAAGGCCCGGCGACGACCGGGCCGTTCGTCTTTTCGAAGAGGAGAGACCGATGATCAGGAAACTCAGGACGGAAAATACCGGCTCTATTCACGCAAGAAGGATGAGAAGACGGGCAAGCGGCGGAACCTGGGCACGTTCGACACGCGCGAGGCGGCGGAAAAGCACGAGAAGGAGGTGCAGTATTTTAAAAGGCACTGAGGGGCGTCTGGCGATCGCAACGGCTACACCCGATACGCTGTCGCGACCTCGGATTGATTGGAGCCCTTCATTTTCTCAGGGCGGAAGTAGCTCAGCCAGTAGCGTGCCGCATCATTGGTTTCCGGCCGCCTTCGTTCCTGAGGTTACGCCCTTAAAAACAGACAGTGAGGACACTTGGTCCAACATCGAACACATGTTGTTTGGACCGTCGAAATTAAAGCCAAGGCATTTCTGATCCGCCGCGCAAGCGGTCACGCAGTTGGCATAGTTGCTGGGCTCGTTTGAATATGAATCGCCGACGACGACAGTATTTTTATAGAAGACGAGGCTGGAATACTGGACTTTGCTCGCAATCGCGGGTTTTGCTGCCATAGCGGCATCCGGAGCTCTGACCAAGATCGAGGCATCGCCCTTCAGGAAGCACGCAGAGTGTTTCTTGTCATAAGTGATAGCCTGACATTGATCGACACCTTCGCATTTGGTCTGACACTGGTCGAACGAAACGTTCAACAGCGGCATCCCTGGAAGGTCGAAGCCCATCGCGTCCCAACCATCCTGCGCGATGAGTTTCTTGGCAGCTTCGGCTCGTCCAGATGGGAGCTCGAAGTCTGCGGCGTTGAAAGTCTTGCCGTCGAGCCATGCACATTTAGAGGCAAGCTCCCTGGCGGAATCGTCGTTCAATCCGATAGATGCGAGTGTTGCTGGTGGCGCGATTGGGGCTTGGGGCAGAGCCGTCGGCGTCACCCGGTTTGCAAGATCAGCATTGACATCGATCCCATTCACAAGCCGACGGGTATAGCACCACGCCCGATCCCACGTGGGATCGTTCTCCGCAGTAAAATAGTGTCCCGATGTCAGCGTCCAGTGAGCACCTCCGAAGTCGACCTCCTTCGTCAGGAACTTGTTGAAGTCCTCGGTCACCTTGTCAGACATATTGGGCAGCGGCGCTGGTGGAGGATTGGCCGGCTTTGCTTCCTTGGCTGGAGTGGTTCGCTCCGACTTGGGGTGTGTTGTCGTGTCTGAGGGTTCGATTCTGTCGGTGCGCTTCTCTATCGGTTTGTCTGGCGCGACAGACGGCAGTCTGGTCTCTCGTCCGAAGAACAGTGCCGCCCCATAGCCAATGCCGACGGCAGCAACCGCCACGGCTGCGCCTGTCATTATCCTGCGGAAGGCATTAGCGCGGGCCATCCTATCATAGGCTGCAGCTTCAGCCTCGAGAGTGGGAATGGCCGCCTGTTTGACGACTAGGTCGACCGCCCTTTCAAGGAGTGCAGTGTTATGCCGGACCAGCACGTTTGCGACCGCCCTTTGCTGTTACCTTGACCAGATCCACGACCTCAGCCGGCAGCTCTTCGTTCAATGCCCTGTGCAGCGCCTCTGGATCATCGGT
This sequence comes from Mesorhizobium sp. B2-4-12, assembly GCF_006441575.1. Classification (NCBI taxonomy): domain Bacteria; kingdom Pseudomonadati; phylum Pseudomonadota; class Alphaproteobacteria; order Hyphomicrobiales; family Phyllobacteriaceae; genus Mesorhizobium; species Mesorhizobium sp. B2-4-12. The sequence continues at coordinate 45,065 of NZ_VFVC01000039.1, read as the reverse complement.
AAGGACTGGAACATAGAGGATCTCCTTCACGACTTTTTCGATCGGGACCTCGATGCGCTTTTCCACCTCCCTGTCTACGGGCACTTCGACCGGCACTTTGACCGTTCGCACTCGGCGCCAGCGCCACCTTAGAAGCAGCCGCCTGATCAGTCGCGACAATCGGCTCTCGGAACGAGATTCGGCTTGCGCAGCTATGCGCTGCAGACCGAGAGCCACTATGGCGGTGATCGGTCCGGCAAGCCCTGCGATGACCGCAAGCGAGCCAAACCAGATAGCCGCTATCTTTCCTGCCTCGGCTTCGCTTACCTGTTCAGGCTTCTCACCGTACCAACGCGCTGCAATGCGGCGGATCTGGTCAGTTCGAGCGAGAGGGATTCGCCTCTTTTCAAGATCACTGAGCTGCTTTGCTATCTCGTCACGTCTCGATTGATTTGCAGCTAGGAGCTTGGCTTCTGTCGCTTCAGCGGTCTGTGCCGCGGAGAGGTCTTCTCGTGCCTGAGAGAGCCGCCGTTCCCAATCAGCGGAAATCTCATCCAATGACTTCTCGAGATCTGTGTGCCGATTCTGCAGCACCTGCTTCTGTTCGTCCGTCATTTTAGGGCTTTGCAGCCTGAGGCTATCGAATTCGCTACTCGCGGCCTCAATCTTCTGGTTCTGGTCCTGGATTTGCGGCTCGTACTTTGCCTCGATCTTGCCGCGGGGATTGGCGAGCTTTCCGATCTCGTCTTCCCAGCGCTTCGCAGAGGCCGTATCGCCACCTTCCCTGGCGCCTTTGATCCTCTCGACGTAACTGTCTCTCTGCCGTTCGAATTCCTCGACGGCTTGTCTGATGCTATTGTCTCTTTCGGCCACAAGGTCCGTACGTCTTTGTTTTTGATCCTTAAGCTGGTCCCTTGCCTTGGCCGCCTCAGGCGTCAGCGCGGTCGTTGCCTGCAGTTCGGCATCAATATCGACGATTCGCGCTTGAATTTCTTTGCGGGCCTTATCCGCAAGCGTACTCACCTCCTCAAGATCGACCTTTGACTTCGCAACCTGATCGGTCTGTTTTGCCGCTTCGTCCGAGTCGGCCAGCTTCGTGTTTTCGCGTGTGAGACTGTCGATCTCGTCTGCGATCTCTTCATACTGCAATTCACGTAGCGTGCCGGCGCGCTCAAGGCCAAGCAATACGGTTTCGAATGTGATACCAGCAAGGAGTAGAAGGAAGATTAGAAGTAGGGGCTTCCAGAACCATGAGGCGCTGTACAAAAGCGTAGCTATCGGGATCTTTGTCAGTTCAGCAATCGAGACAATGAAGAACGGAGCGCTCGCGAGAACCAGGTCCATTGCCGTGGCTGACTGGCTTGCCTCGAACGCCTGGACACCTAGAGCCAAACCGGTAGCAAGTCCGATGATAGACGCTGTAATCTCAAGCGCCCAAGCGCCACGGTAGGTCCACTGGCCGTAGCTGGCCAGCTTCTGGCTCATGCTTGCATTCATCAGGCGCCCCGCCCTTTTTTAATTCCCAGTTTACCCTGCCATTTAATTGCTTCGCTTGCATCAGGAAATTCCGGAAATGGAACGGCTTGACCCGTGAACTTGGAAACATCGTTACTTTTGGTCGCGGACGGTTTGCTTCGCCAACCGGCTGCGGCGGAACAGAATCCGTTCGCCCTTAGCTGAGTTGATGATCGTCATGGTGTAATACTTATGTCCGGGCAGATGGCAGATGTGCTCGCCATCTGCTGAAATGTTGCCCTTAATGTTGCTACTGGCCTTCCCATTGCCAATCGCGAAGAGCGGCGCTGATGTCGTGCGGCACCGGCACTCGGCCGACCTTGAATTCTCTCCGTGGCTGCCAAGTTGATCGCCTCCATTAACCATTTGTTAACCATTCGGCCGGCACCCTTTAACCATTGAGTAAGGATTCGCCAGCCGTGACCTTTGCCGCCCCCCTCGAGGCCAAATCCATTCGTTTCCGCGCCCGCTCCTTCGTCGCCTTCACGCTGACGCCGGAGGCGCCGATATCTGATTGGTTGGAGGGGCTGGATCACTGGATCGGCAATTCGCCGGGCTATTTTTCCGGCCGGCCGGTGGTGCTCGATCTCAATGTGCTGAAGCCCGCCGTCGAGGATATCGCGCTGCTGGTCGCCGCGCTTTGGGCGCGCGGCATCCGTGTCTATGCCATCGAGATGGAGGGTGCTTCGCTCGGGCCTGACCTGCCGCCGCTGCTGGCCGGCGCCAAGGAGGCGACGGCGGAGGGGCTGCTTGGCCGGGCCGCGCGCAAGGCGCGGGCGGAAGAGCTGGAAGCGGCGGCCGCCGAGGCGCCGGCCCGGGTGGAACCGTCAGGGCAAAATGCGGTCCATGCTGAGGCCTTGCAGGCCTCGCAGGACGAGATGGCGGATCCCGCGCTGGCAAGGCTCGAAGCGGTCCGGATCGAACCGGCCCGGACGGCGGTGGCCCGGACGGAGGCGGCAACAACGGATGCGGCCGGGACCGAGGCTCCAAGGGCGGGGCAGGGTGCTGTCCAGATGCCCTGCGAGCCCGCCGCTGGCACGCTGATGATCAAGGCGCCGATCCGTTCCGGACAGTCGGTTTTCCATCCGCACGGCGACGTCATCGTGCTGGGCTCGGTGGCGTCGGGTTCCGAGATCGTCGCCGGCGGCTCGATCCATGTCTACGGCACACTGCGCGGCCGGGCGATCGCGGGCTCGGAAGGCAATATTTCGGCGCGCATCTTTTGCCGCAAGAACGAGGCGGAGCTGCTCGCGGTCGACGGCTGGTACACCACGGCCGAGGAAATGGAAGGGGTGTCGCGCGGCAAGGCGGTGCAGGCCTTCCTCGAAAACGATGCGCTGTGCGTGTTGCCGCTCGGCTGAGGCCGGCTCCCGAGGCGCAAGCTTCGGGCCGGCTTCGCGTGCGAGTGTCGGCGGTTCTGATCAGGCGCCGTGCTGGCCACGGCGAAACGAAAACATAAAAACGCCAACGGAGGCTGGATTTATATGGGCAAGGTAGTGGTGGTCACTTCGGGCAAGGGGGGCGTCGGCAAGACGACCTCGACGGCCGCACTCGGCGCTGCCGTGGCCAAGACCGGCAAGAAGGTGGCGCTGGTCGATTTCGACGTCGGCCTCAGGAACCTCGACCTCATCATGGGCGCGGAACGTCGCGTGGTGTTCGACCTCGTCAATGTCATCCAGGGCACCGCCAAGCTGTCGCAGGCGCTGATCCGCGACAAGCGGCTGGAAACGCTCTACCTGCTGCCGGCCTCGCAGACGCGTGACAAGGACGCGCTGACCGAGGAAGGCGTGGCCGAAGTCATCGCCCGGCTGCGCCAGGTGTTCGACTATGTGTTCTGCGACAGCCCGGCCGGCATCGAGCGCGGCGCCCAGCTCGCCATGCGCTTCGCCGACGAGGCGGTCATCGTCACCAATCCGGAGGTGAGCTCGGTGCGCGATTCCGACCGCATCATCGGCCTGCTCGACGCCCGCACCATGCGCGCCGAACAGGGCGAGCACATCGCCAAGCACGTGCTGGTCACGCGCTATGACGCGGCGCGCGCGGCGCGCGGCGAGATGCTGTCGATCGACGACGTGCTCGAGATCCTCTCGGTGCCGCTGCTCGGCATCATTCCCGAGAGCCAGGACGTGCTGAGAGCCTCCAACCTCGGCGCGCCGGTAACGCTCTCCGAACCCACCAACGCCGCCGCCAAGGCCTATCTCGAAGCGGCCCGGCGCCTGGAAGGCGAAGACCTGCCGGTGATCGTTCCCTTCGAGCGCAAGGGCTTCCTCGACCGGCTTCTCGGAAGGAGGGCCGCATGAGCATCCTCGACCTCTTCAAGCGGCGCACCAGCGCGCCGGTGGCGCGCGAGCGGCTGCAGGTGCTGCTCGCCTATGAGCGCCGCAGCCGTGGCCAGCCCGATCTCGTTTCGGTCCTACGCGAAGAGATACTGGCTGTCATCGCCAAGCATGTGCAGATCGACCAGGACTACATCCAGGTCTCGATGGACCGCGGCGAGACCATGTCGACGCTGGAAATCGACATCCAGATCCCCAACAAGAGCGCCGTGCCGCTGGCGATGGCGGGGTAAAAACGCCGTGCTTTTTCCTCGCCCCACGCCAGAGGGGGCGAGGAACCCAGATTCGCCGGGGCCCGGCACCGCCGGCATTCGTCCAGATCAGTTCAGCGAAAATCTCGACCTGAAGCTCTCGGCGGCGTTGCGGTTGGGATAATCCTGATCCGGTATCGCAACGCCGAGATGGCTGCACAGCGGTTCCCAGCCATCGCCGAGTGCATGGACCAGCAGCCGCTCCGGTGCAACCCTGGCGTACACCGCACGGACATTGGCCTCGTAGCAGGCAATGGCATGCGCCCGATCGCCGGGCCGCCCGCCGAACACCTGCCTGGCGATCAGGGCAACGCCCAGCGATTCCTGATCCACGCTTTGCTTAAGTGCCGCCACGATCGTTTTTTCAAAACTCTCCCACCAGCTTTCGGCCGAGCGGTAGGTCAGGATCACTCTGGCATCCGGATAGAATTCGATCAGTTCACGCCAGTAGTACGCCGAGGGCCAGTCCAGACAGGAGGCATATCCCGAGAGCAGCTGGTTCCAGTCCGGCGCGGCACCTTGGGCCAGCGCACGCCACATCCGTTTCTGCTCCTCGTTGCCCATCACTTCATGCATGTGATGACAGGGGCCGAAGCCGAGAATGGCCAGCGCCTCGCGCATTGAATCCGTGCCCGTTCGGCCGAAGCCAGTTCCGATTACCTTGATCGACATCTCCGCGCGCTCCCGTTCGATCCGCAAGCCGTTGCCGGGAGCATATCAGTCCGCACGCCGAAGATGCACGAGAAGTAGACGCCGGTCGCCATCGGCTTCGGGCGGGGCGAACGGCGCCGACGCTCACGCCGCGGCGAACATCACCGTCTGTGCCAGTCCGCCGCCCGTGCGGTTCTCCAGCGTGACCGTGCCGCCGTAGCGCTCGATGATTTCCTTGGCGATGGCGAGGCCCAGTCCGGCGCCGGGAATGGATTGCTGGCGGCCGGGGTCGACGCGGAAGAAGGGCTCGAAGGCCTTGTTGATGAGGTCGGACGGAATGCCCGGGCCGTTGTCGAAAATAGTCAGGACCGCGCGCCTGTCGGTGACGGCAAGGGTGATGGTGCAGGCCTTGCCGTGGGTGGCGGCGTTGACGATCAGGTTGCGCAGCGCGCGCCGCAGGCCGAGCGCGCCGGCGCGGATCGAAACCTTGTCCAGATGCCCGATCGAGACGGCATGGCCGAGCGAGGCCATCTCGGCTGATATGTCGCGCACCATCTTCTCCAGGTCGATTGGCTCGACGGCATCCTGGTTCACCTCCTCGCGCACGAGGCGGATGGCGCTGTCGGCGATGCGGTCGAGCTCGTCGAGGTCGTGGAGCCATTTGTCGCGCTCCTCGTCGAGGAATTCGGCGCGCAACCGCATGCGCGTCATCGGCGTGCGCAAATCATGGCCGGCAGCGGCCACCAGCCGCATGCGGCTTTCCATTGATGTCTTCAGCCGCGACGAGAGCTGGTTAAGCGCGTGCGCCGTCGCCTTGACCTCGGCCGAACCGACTTCCGGCACCGCGGCCAGCATGCCGTCGCTGCCGATCTTGGAGACGGCGGCCTCCAGCATTTCCAGCGGCCGGATCAGCACGGCGGTGAAATAGACCGAGACGGCCGTGGCGCCGGCCACGATCAGTGAGATCCAGCCGGCCAGCACCAGCCATTCGCGCCGCGGCGGCTTGAGGTGCGGCACCTCCATGATCGCCCAGCGGCTGTCGGGCAGTTGCACCGATGCGATCTGGCCGGGTTGGTCCGGCTTCGCGCTGATGATGGCCAGCAAGTCGAGGCCGCGGCGGTGCAGGATATCGTTGAGCATCGCCGTTTCCGCACGGTCGACCTTGCCGCCGGCCGGATGATCGGCAAACTGCACCTTAAGCACGTCCGGGATGGGCCCCGGCAGCAGCCGCGCGACGAGCTCCATCTGCTGGGCGACCCACGGCACGGTCAGCTCCGGCGGCGGCCCGCCGCCGCGCACGCTGAGGATGGCGGCCGTCGCCAGGCCGACGACGCCGACGATCGAGATGACCAGCAGCAGGATGAGGCGGCGGCGCAGCGAATTCACGCCTGCGCCTCCACCGCCTCGACGCGCGCGGTGAGCTGGTAGCCGCCATTGCGAACGGTCTTGAACAGCGGCCCGTCGCCGGCATCGGCGAATTTGCGGCGCAGCCGGCTCATCAGCACGTCGACCGAGCGTTCCAGCGGATCACGCTCGCGCCCCTGGGTGAGATCGAGCAGCTGGTCACGCGACAACAACCTGCCGGGGCGGTCGAGGAAAACCTGCAAGAGATCGAACTCGGCGCCGGTGAGGTCGATAAGCTCGCCTCGGGCATCCGTCACCTTGCGGGTGTCGGGCTCCAGCCGGTAGCTGGCGAAGCGGTAGATGCGCGGGCGGGGGGCCGGCACCTCTTCGGGCACCGCGCGCCGCAGCACGGCGCGGATGCGGGCGATGAGTTCGCGTGGGTTGAAGGGCTTGCCGAGATAGTCGTCGGCGCCGAGTTCCAGGCCGATGATGCGGTCCACATCTTCCTTCAGCGCCGTGAGCAGGATCACCGGGATCTGCGGCTTGCGGTCGCGCAAGGCGCGGCAGATGTCGAGCCCCGAACCGTCCGGCAGCATGACGTCGAGCACGACGAGGTCGAACTGGCCGGAGGCCAGCTTCTGCTCGCATTCGCGCCGGTCCGCCGCCACCGAGACGCGGAAACCCTGGCCGTCGAGATAGCGGCCGAGAAGCGTCCTGATCTCGCGGTCGTCGTCAACGACGAGGATGTGGGGATGTGACTGCATGCTCGTGCCCTTGCTTGACCCGTGATTATAGGAAGAGCGCGCGCCAGCGGCATGGAAAATTGCAACGCAATGTTGCCAGCGGGCCGCTGGAAACATTCGGAAACAAATTGCCCCGTTGCGGAAACCTTCGGCAACATGCCGACGCGAAGCGGACAAACAGCCTTCCTATCGTCATGGCCATCCGATGCATGAGAGAAAGGAACACCGTCATGCGAAGCAGACTTTTTGCGCTCGGCCTGTTTTCCGTCGCCGCTATCCACCCCGCTCTGGCCGCGCAGCCAGATCCCGACGGCGCCCCCGGTGGGCCGCCAGCCATGGCTATGCAGGATGGGCCTGACCATGGGCCGATGGCCTTATGCGGCCAGCCGGGTCCGCAGGGTTTTGGCCCGCATGGGCCGATGCGGCACGGCGCAGGGGCCTGGGGCCCGCAGGGTTGGGGCGGGCAGGGCTTTGGCCCGGAAGGTTTCGGCCCCCGCCGCATGGGATTGCCGCCGGATTTCATGCTGGCGGCAAGGCTGGCGGTGCTGGAGACGCGCCTCGGCATCCGTAGCGAACAGCTCGACGCGTGGCGCGACTATACCAGCGCGCTGCAGGCGGTGCTTGCACGTCGCGATCATGGTCGTGGCGGCTCCGAGGCCAAGGGCCCCGACGCAGGCCTGGGCGGCAAGGCCGATCCCTTCGCCTTCCAGGAGAGGCTGGCCGACGACGTCACGGCGCGCGCGGCCTCGGCCGCCAAGCTGAAGGATGCGATCGCCGTGCTGCGCGCCAAGCTTACGCCCGAACAGCTCGAAATCCTCGCTTCGGCGGAACGCCCGCACGGACCACCCCCCGGTCCCCTCGGCGGCCCGCCGGATGACGCAGCCGGCCAAGGCGGCCTGCCCAATGATGGCCCGCCGCCGCCCCAGCCCGGGAACGGCGGATAATCCTGACCGGCCGCGCCGGCCGGCCCGGTGCCCAACCCGTTCTCGGGCCGGCCGGGCTTGTGGGAAGGCGGTCCTGTACCGCCATCCCACCCTTCGATACCCCAATGGAAGCACGGTGATGTGGGAAGCCCTGATGATGCTGCGGCTGATCGCTTCGGTCAGCCCGAAATTGTCGCTCGGCCGTCCCGGCCGCCGGACGGCGCTGCCCGGGAGCGGCCTGCCGCTGGCCCTGCCGGCCGACACGCTGAAGGGCGCGATCCGCCTGGACTTCGCCGCCTGGCGCCTGTCGCTGCCAGTCTCGCGGCCGCACGGCCACGGACATTATCGCCGCAAGATCGCGTAGGGCGCCCGGCAAGGTGCTTGGCATGTCGTCGATGATCGGCATAATGACATGGATGGGCATCGCGGCCACCACTCGAAATTTATCGGGTGTTCTCTGGCCGAGGAGAAGGAGCGCAGCATGAGCCGCTTCGAAGTCGTGTTCGACGCCGTACCGGCGTGGCCTTTGCCATGACATCGGGCGCCACGACATCGGGCGCCGTGACACCGATCGTCACCACATCGCTCGCCATCACCGGCACTCTCGTCGATCCTTTCAACCCCACCTTCGCGGACAGCCAGACGGCGACCGAAACTCCAGGGAAAGATACAGGCCATGCCGATCCAGTCTAATCATCCGCGCCGCTTCGCCCCCTGGACGGCGGCGCTCACCGGCGCCCTTCTGCTGGCGGCGTGTTCGCAGGAGCAGGGCAAGACACCGGCCGGCATGGGCGGTGTCGGTAAGCCGGAGGTCGGCGTCGTCACGCTGCATCCGCAGTCGGTCGCGATCACCGCCGAATTGCCGGGACGCACGGCGGCTTCGCTGATCGCCGAGGTGCGGCCGCAAGTGGACGGCATCATCCAGCAGCGCCTGTTCAAGGAAGGCGCCGAGGTGGTGGTGGGACAGCCGCTCTATCTCATCGACCCGGCCAGTTACCAGGCCGCCTATGACAGCGCCGTCGCGGCCCAGCAGAAGGCGGAAGCGGCGGTGCCGACCGCGCAGGCCAAGTTCGACCGCTACGCAGGGCTCTTGAAGCAGAACGTTGTTTCCAAACAGGATTATGACGATGCCGCCGCCACGCTGGCGCAGGCCCAGGCGGATGTGGCTTCGGCCAAAGCCAGCGTGGAGACCGCGCGCATCAGCCTCGATCGCACCTCGATCACCGCGCCGATCGCCGGCCGCATCGACAAGTCCACGCTGACGCCGGGCGCGCTGGTCACCACCAACCAGGCAACCGTGCTGACCACCATCCGTTCGCTCGACCCGATCAATGTCGACGTTACGCAGTCGAGCACCAATCTGCTCAATCTGCGCCAGGCGATCACGGAAGGGCGGCTTAAATTCAGCGGTCCCAATGTCAGCGTCAAGCTGAAGCTCGAGAACGGCACCATCTATGCGCAGACCGGCAAGATGGAATTCGCCGGCGCCAATGTCGACCAGACGACCGGCACCTTCGCGCTCAGGGCCGAGTTCCCCAATCCCGATCGCCTGCTTCTGCCGGGCATGTATGTGCGGGCACTGGTCGAGGAGGGCGTCGCCCAGAACAGCTTCCTGGTGCCGCAGCGCGCCGTCACCCGCAACACCAAGGGCGAGGCGACCGCCATGGTCATCAACGCGCAGGGCAAGGTCGAGACGCGCGTGCTCGCGGTGCGCAACAGCGTCGGCAACACCTGGCTGGTGGATTCGGGCGTCGGCGACAACGATCGTGTCATTGTCGAGGGCCTGCAACTGGTGCGGCCCGGCGGCGATGCGACCGGTGTCGAAGTGACAATCGACGAGGCGACCGGCGAGATCAAGGAGCGCGGGCAGACATCGGCCGCATCCGCCCCATCCAAGATGGCCAGCGCCGGCCAGCAACCGGCGCCCGCCGCCTCGACCGGAAACTGAGCCGATGTCCACATTCTTCATCAACCGGCCGATCTTCGCCTGGGTGATCGCCATCGTGATCATGCTGGGCGGACTGCTCGCGCTCACCACGCTGCCGATCTCGCAATATCCGCAGATCGCGCCGACCACGGTCAACATCAGCGCCACCTATCCGGGCGCGGACGCCCAGACGGTGGAAAATTCGGTGACCAAGGTCATCGAGCAAGGCATGACCGGCATCGACAATCTCGATTACATGACGGCCACATCGACCTCGACCGGTTCGGCCTCGATCACGCTGACCTTCACCAGCGCCGCCAATCCCGACACCGCCCAGGTGCAGACGCAGAACAAGCTGCAACTCGTCCAGTCGCAGCTGCCGCAAGTGGTGCAGAGCAACGGCATCACCGTCTCCAAATCCTCGACCGGCTTCCTGATGGTCATCGGTTTCGTCTCCAGCGACGGCAAGATGAACTCGACCGATCTGGCCGATTATATAGACGCCACCATCAATGACACGCTGAAGCGCGTCGAAGGCGTCGGCTCGACGCAGCTTTTCGGCTCGGGCTATGCCATGCGCATCTGGCTCGATCCCGACAAGCTCGCCAAATATGCCTTGATGCCGAGTGACGTGGCGGCCGCGATCCAGGCGCAGAACACGCAGGTCTCGGCCGGCCAGCTCGGCGGTCTGCCGGCGCGCAAGGGCCAGGAACTCAACGCCACGGTGACCGCCAAGAGCCGGTTGCAGACCGCGGAACAGTTCCGCAACATCATCCTGAAGAGCCAGACGGACGGTTCGCTGGTCCGCCTCAACGATGTCGCCACGGTCGAGCTCGGCGCCAAAAGCTACACGACGCAAGCCCACTACAACGGCAAGCCGGCGGCCGGTGTCGCCATCAACCTGGCGACCGGCGCCAATGCCATCAACACCGCGGAGGCGGTGCGCTCGACGATCAATCGCCTGAGCTCGACCTTCCCGCAAGGGGTCGAGGTCGTCTATCCCTACGACACCTCGCCCTTCGTGCGGCTTTCGATCGAGGAGGTGGTCAAGACGCTGGCCGAGGCGATCGTGCTGGTGTTCCTGGTGATGTTCATCTTCCTGCAGAATTTGCGGGCGACCATCATCCCGACCATCGCCGTGCCGGTCGTGCTGCTCGGCACGTTCGGCGTGCTGTCGCTGTTCGGCTATTCCGTCAACACACTGACCATGTTCGCCATGGTGCTGGCCATCGGCCTGCTGGTCGACGACGCCATCGTGGTGGTCGAGAATGTCGAGCGCGTCATGCAAGAGGAAGATCTGTCGCCGAAAGAGGCGACGGAAAAATCGATGAACGAGATCACCGGCGCGCTGGTCGGCATCGCCACCGTGCTTTCGGCCGTGTTCGTGCCGATGGCGTTCTTCGGCGGTTCCACCGGCATCATCTACCGGCAGTTCTCGGTGACCATCGTCTCGGCCATGGTGCTGTCCGTTCTGGTGGCGCTGGTGCTGACACCGGCCCTTTGCGCCACGATCCTGCGGCGGCCGAAGAACCATGCGACGCAGACCGGTCCATTCGGCTGGTTCAATCGCATGTTCGACCGCGGCACGACAGCCTATCGCGATGGCTCGCATGGCATCATCAACCGGTCGGGACGCTTCCTCGCCGTGTTCCTGGCCATCGTCATCGGCGTCGGCTGGTTGTTTGCGCGGTTGCCGAGTTCGTTCCTGCCGGAAGAGGACCAGGGCATCCTGATCACCAGCGTGCAACTGCCGGTCGGCGCCACGCAGGACCGCACCGAGCGCGTGCTGGCGCAGGTGACCGACCACTATCTGAAGGACGAAAAGGACGTGGTCGACGGCGTCTTCACCGCCTCCGGCTTCGGTTTCGGCGGCGCCGGGCAGAATGTCGGCATCGGCTTCGTGCGGTTGAAGGATTTCGCCCAGCGCAAATCGCCGGCCGCGGCGGCTCAGGCGATCGCCGGTCGCGCGATGGGCGCGTTCAGGAAGATCAAGGACGCGCAGGTCTTCGCGCTTGCGCCTCCGGCCATCCAGGGCTTCGGCAACACCAACGGCTTCGACTTCTACCTGCAGGATGTCAACGGCGCCGGTCACGACGCACTGATCCAGACTCGCAACCAGCTTCTGGGCCTCGCCGCGCAGAGCAAGTTGCTTGCCAATACCAGGCCCAACGGCCAGGAGGACCAGCCGCAATTCTCGATCGACATCGACCAGGAAAAGGCAAGCGCGCTGGGCGTCAGCCTCGCCGACATCAACAACACGCTCTCGACCGCCTGGGGCAGCAACTACGTCAACGATTTCATCGATCGTGGACGGGTGAAGCCGGTCTATTTGCAGTCGGACGCCAACTTCCGCATGCAGCCGGAAGACCTGGACAAATGGCAGGTGCGCAATCCGAGCGGCGACATGGTGCCGTTCTCGGCCTTCGCCTCCAGCCACTGGACCTTCGGCTCGCCCCGGCTCGAACGCTACAATGGATCGGCCGCGGTCGAGATCCAGGGCGCCGCGGCGGGCGGCGTGAGTTCGGGCGCGGCGATGGACGAGATCGACAGGCTGGTCGCCCAACTGCCGCCCGGCTATTCGCATGAATGGACCGGGCTGTCGCATCAGGAACGGCTTTCGGGCAACCAGGCGACGTCGCTCTATGCGATTTCGGCGCTGGTTGTGTTCCTGTGCCTTGCGGCACTTTATGAAAGCTGGTCGATCCCGTTCGCGGTCATGCTGTCGGTGCCGATCGGCATCTTCGGCGCGCTGCTGGCGGCAAGCCTGTTCGGCCAGACCAACGACGTCTATTTCAAGGTCGGCCTGCTGACCACGATCGGCTTGGCTGCCAAGAACGCCATCCTGATCGTCGAATTCGCGATCGAGCGGCAAGCGGCGGGCATGGGGCTCGTCGAGGCGACGCTGGAGGCGGCGCGACAACGGTTGCGGCCGATCCTGATGACGTCGCTGGCCTTCATCCTCGGCGTCACACCGCTCGCGATCGCCAGCGGCGCCGGCTCCGGCGCGCAGAACTCGGTCGGCATCGGCGTCATGGGCGGCATGATCGCGGCGACCGTGATCGGCGTGTTCCTGGTGCCGCTGCTGTTCGTGACGGTGCGACGCATTTTCAAGGGCAGGGCGGCCAAACAAGATCCCGGGCAGGATACCGACGAAACGCCGGTGACGGCCACCCAGCAATAGGGAAACGTCCCATGACAGGTTGAAACGTGGCCCGGTGCCACGGGCACCTCATTTCGCCTGTGATATCGGAACGGCTTTGTCGACAGCAACAAGCCCGAAATCATCGACATCAAGACCGGGCCAAGGCTGGCCGGCCAACTCGTCACGCAGTGACTAAAATGTGTAAGCCGAAGCATCAGATGTTCGTTTATAGTATCGTCGAGGCCATGAAATGTCGCGCACCTACGATCTTGCATCCGATGTGATCCGGCGTGTCTACGAAAAACGGATAGACGCGCCGGCTATCCTTGATGTAGCCACCGAATTTCCGAACGCGGCGAAATTCACCAGTGCCTGGCGCGGCATCCGCGACGAAGCGCTTGCCGTGAGACTGAACAAAGTGCCGCGCTTCCACGACATCATGCCGGAGCAGGCCGAAATCTCGGCCAATGACGGTCTCGACTGGCGCATGTTCGTGCTCAAGGCCTATGACCTCGCGGTGCCGGAGAACCTCGCACGGATGCCGGTTCTTGCGCGGCTGCTGGCCGAATGCCCGGAAGTCAAATCGGCGGCGGTTTCGTTCCTGGCACCGCGCAAACACATCCCCAGCCATCGCGGGCCTTTTCGGGGCATCATGCGATTTCACCTTGGCCTGGCCATTCCGCGGCAGGCGGATGGCCGCCCGGCAACCGTCATGATGATCAATCATCAGGAGAGGCGGATCACCGACGGCGAGGGCATGCTGTGGGATGACACCTACCCGCACGAGGTGATGAACAACGCCGATGAGGCCCGGGTGGCGCTGCTGCTCGACGTCTGGCGCCCAAGCATGCCGCTGGACATGGAAATCCTGTCCCGGCTGATCCTGCTTGGCGTGCAGGCCGGGATGCGCCGCAGGGGCGTGTCATTTGCCGGCTGAGGCGGCGGCTGCAGGCTGTTCGCCTCGCGCACCGGTCCTGACCCCATCAAGCCGTTTCCGCTGCCTCACGACAGGCGGGCCGGTTCGGCCTATCCCCAGGCCGCCAGGGAGCTGACGCCCGCGGCATGGAGGATAGCATCAAGTGACATTGACCCCGGTTGCCCGTCGCGAAGCGGCGCCCTTGCCCGTCGCGGCGCTGATGGGCGCCATGGTGTCGATCCAGATCGGCGCCACCTTCGCCAAAACGCTGTTTCCGGTCATCGGCGCGCAGGGCACGACGACGCTCAGGCTGGTCATCGGCGCGCTGATGCTGATCGCGGTGCTGCGGCCGTGGCAGGTGCGGCCGTCGCGCGCCACCCTGCCGTGGCTCATCGCCTATGGCGTGACGCTTTGCGCGCTCAACCTGCTGTTCTATGCGGCACTCGCCAGGATTCCGCTCGGCGTCGCGGTGGCGCTGGAGTTTTCCGGGCCGCTTCTGGTGGCGACGCTGACCTCGCGGCGCGCCAGCGACTTCGCCTGGATCGCGCTGGCCGTGGCCGGCATCGTCCTGCTTTCGCCCTTTGTCCACTCGCTGCAGCCGCTTGATCCGACCGGGGTGATGCTGGCGCTGGCGGCCGGCGGCTTCTGGGCGCTCTACATCGTGCTCGCCCAGAAGGCGGGCGCGGAACTCGGCTCGCGCACCACGGCCTATGGCATGGCTATCGCCGCGGTGCTGGTGCTGCCTTTCGGCGTGGCTGAGGCCGGAACGGGGCTGCTCGCGCCGTCGATCCTGGTCAGCGCGCTGCTGGTCGGCCTGTTCTCCAGCGCGCTGCCGTTCTGGCTCGAGATGGTGGCGCTGACCCGGATGCCGGCCCGCATCTACGGCACGCTGACCTGCCTGGAGCCGGGACTGGGCGCACTCGCCGGCTTCCTGTTCCTGCACGAGAGCCTCACCGTGCCGCAACTCGCCGGCATCGCCGCCGTCATCGTCGCGGCCGCCGGCACCGCGCTGACATCGAAGCCGCCGGTGCCTTCGCCGGAGTAGGATCGACTGACGTGCCGGCTCAGGCTGCAAAAGCCGGCCCTAATCAAAGAGACATGATGTCACACTTTTCGGCATCATGCTCTGGGTCAGAACCGCAGGCCCAGATTGATCTTGGCGCCCTGGTCGACCGTGCCACCGCCGAATTGCCCGGTATAGGAGAGGCCGAGCGTGGCATTGGCCGACATGTCGAGGTCGAGACCGGCCTCGACTACCGCCGCGTCCCTGGCGACAGGCACGCCGGCGATGGTGAAGGCGTCTCCGCCCGCGAAGGCGAAGCTGGACGTCGGCGCGACATCGCCGAAGGCATGGCGCCAGCCGAGCATGCCGCGCGCGGTGGCGTCGACGCCGCCAAGCATGAAGCCCGTCGAGCCTCGCAGGCCCAGCGTGGTGAAGGTGGCGTTGGTGCTTGTGCCGGCGCTGGTCAAAGCCGATGCACCGTCCGTTTCGGTGAAGCCGTCGGTATGCAGACTGACATAGGCCAGATTGGCGAAGGGTTCGACCTTGAAGCGCCCGGCATCGGCCTTGTAGGCGAATTCGCCGAACGCTTGCGCCGTGCCGGCATCGTAATCGGCCGAGAGCTGATCGGCAAAACCGTCGAAGGCGACGGAGCGCCTTGTCGAGAGGCTGCTCCAGCTGTAGGCCGCGCCGCTGCGGAAGGCGATGGCACCCCAATTGGTGCCGCCATAGAGGTCAAGATGATAGCTGTCGCTCTTGCCGGAGGCGTTGCGGGCGTCCGCATCGAAAGAGGAATGGCTGTAGCCGCCGATGAGGCCGACGCGCCAGCCGCCGACCAACGTGTCGGCGCCGGCCAGCAGGCCGCCGGTCGAGCGGTCGAAGGCGGCGGCGTTACCATCGCTGTCCTTGTTGCCCCACGAACCAAAGGCCTGGCCCCAGACGGCGAAGCGATCGGTGTCGGCGGCGACCATCTCCGGTCCACCCTCGCCATAGGCCATGACCGGCAGTGCCGCCGCACCACCATCGCCGAAAGCCGCGGCGATGCGATTGCTGGCGGCGTCGCGGACGAAACGGCTGTCTTCGAGCAGCATGCCCTTGGCCGAGGCATGGATATCACCCGAGAGCTGGTCGAAGGCTGCCTGGGCAGCGGTTTCGCTCGGCAGGCCCATTATGGCATCAAAGAGCGGATTGCCGCCGCCAAGGCTTTCGGCGCCGCCGGTGGCGATCTGGTTGGGCGTCAGGCCGACCGAGGCGAAAGACTTTGCCTGCACCACATCGAGATAGACATGCGTCGGGTCGTAATTGGCGACAAGTCCGATGAAGGGGCCGGCCCCGCTGAGCGTGTAGGTGCCGATGACGCCGGTATCGGCCTGCAGCACGGTGTAGTGTGTGCCCAGCACATAAGGCGCGGCATCCGTCTTGACCACGTCGAGGACCGCGCCGGCGGCGATGGTCGCCGTGCCCGTCGCCTGGACGAGGTCGGACTGGCCGGTCGATGTCAGTTCGACCTGGTAGGTCGAGCCCGCTGCCTGGTCGATGCCGCCCGCGACGTCGAGGGTGCCAATCGAATTGCCCGGTGCGATGATGCCGCCCGACTGTACGACGATGCCGCCAACCGTACCGTTGCCACCAAGTGTGCCACCCGCAACTGTTACCGCCGAATTGGCCAGCGAGCCGTTCACCGCCAGCCGGCCACCCGTGACGTAGGTCGCACCTGTGAAGGCGCTGGAATCGGCGGTCAGGCTCGTCGTGCCGGCGATCTGGTTGATCGTGCCCGCGCCGTTGATCGCCGACGCGAAAGTGTAGTTCGTGTCGGTATGATTGAAGTTGATTGCGCCAGCACCCGGTCCGAACTGGACACTTGCCGCATTGAGCGCGCCCGCGGCCGCCGCGGGCGATCCGCTCGCCGCGCCGATGTTCAACGTGCCGACAGAGCCCGCCATGACGGCGATGTTGACCACGCCGCCGGCCGACACCGTGCCGCCATTCGCGATCGTCAGCATGCCAGTGCCGCTGATGCCGACATTGAGATCTCCGCTATTGGCCCAGGTCGAGCCGGGGCCGTCGACGTCAGCGGTACCGGTGGACCCGGCATAAAAGCCCAGACAGCCATCGGTGTCGGCGACCTTGCCGCCATTCGAGACGATCAATAAGCTCGTGCCGCGCTGACCGACAATAAGGAGGCTGCTGCTGGTCCAGGTTGAGCCCGCGCCGCTGACCGTCGCCGAACCCGTCGACCCGACATCAAAGCCCAGATAGCCGGCATTGCTGGTGACTGTACCGCCGTTCGAGATCGCCAGCGTGCCGGTGCCGTAATCGCCGACAACCAGCAATCCGCCGTTGGCCCATGTCGAGCCCAACCCGTCGACGAATACCATGCCGGTCGAGCCTGCTTTCGCGCCAATGGTCCCCGCGTCATTGCTGACGGTGCCGCCATTCGAAATCGTTAACGTGCCCGTGCCGGCGTCCCCGACAAAGAGGCTCGACGCGATGCTCCAGATCGAACCTATGCCATCGACCGTCGCCGCGCCGGTCGAGCCCGCATTGGCACCGACAAAGCCGATGTTGCTGCTGACGAGGCCGCCGTTCTGGATGCTCAGTATGCCAGTGCCGTCATTTCCAACGTAGAGGCCGTCCGTGTCGCTCCAGGTCGATCCGCTTCCGGTGACCGTAAGGGTGCCGCTCGAACCGGGATTGACGCCGATGTAGCCCGACGCAGCGCTCACTGCGCCGCCGTTTTGGATCGTCAGCGCGCCGTCACCGCGATAGCCGATGGAGAGAAAGCCGGAATTGGTCCAGTGCGAGCCCGCGCCGTCCACCGTCGCGGCGGCAGCCGGGCTGAAATTGGCGCCGATATAGCCGTTGGTATTGCTCACCATGCCACCGCTCTGTACCGTCAGCGTGCCGGCGCCGTCCCAGCCGACATAGAGCTCGCCGGAATTGGTCCAGGACGAGCCGGCGCCGGCGACTGTCACAGCGCCGGTCGTGCCGGATTTGGCGCCGACGATGCCACTGTCGTTGCTTACCGCGCCGCCGTTCTGGATCGTCAGCGTGCCGGCGCCGCCCCAGCCGACAAGGAGATTGCCGGAATTGGTCCAGGACGAGCCGGGGCCGGTGACCGTCGCTGCGCCATTGGAACCGGCCTGCTCACCAATAGAGCCGAAGGAATTGCTGACAGCGCCGCCATTGGAGATCGTCAGCGTGCCGGTGCCGGCATCGCCGATGAAGAGCGCCCCGCTGTTGGTCCAGGTCGAGCCGGCTCCGTCGACCGTCACGGTGGCGGTGCCCAGACCGTAGCCGACATGACCCATGGTGTCGCTGACAGCGCCGCCGTTCGAGATCGTCAAGGTGCCGGTGCTGTTCGTACTCAAGGCAAGGAAAAGGTCGGAACTGTTGCTCCAGACCGAGCCTGCTCCAACGACGCTCACCGTGCCGCTCGCGTTCGAAACGTAGCCGAGATAACCGGCGGTGTCGGAGAGGGTGCCGCCGTTCGTAATCGTCAGCGAGCCAGTGTAACCGGCAATGGTGCCGACAAACACATAGTGCGCAGCTGCATTCGGCGCATTGACCACCGCCGGATGCGGGAACGTGGCATCGAGAGTAACGTCGTCGCTCGATGTCGGAACAGCGGCGGGGTTCCAGTTTCCGGGGGTAAACCAGTTCGTGGAGGCGGCGCCGGTCCAGCTATCGGCGGCCGATGCGGAGATCGACTGGCCAAGGCCGATCAGCGCCGTCGAAGCCAACGCCAGATATTTCAACGCCTTCATCTTGCGGCCTTCAAATCCATTCTGCGGCATTCAATCCCCTGACCTGGCAGTCGTTGCACCCTGAGGCTGACATGTCATCGGCGCCCGGCTGTTGTCTTGGGCAGGGCAGCACTGGAATTGGACTGGAGTGAAATGCCGTGCCTTTTCCGCGCACTGTGGCCGTTTGGTCCCATCGATCACCGCCGGCGCCATGGCTTTTCGGCCTTTCAAGGAGAGGGAATCAGACATGGCGCGCCGGTTTGCCGGTTGCCGGAGGGTGCCCAGGTCTATCTGGCCCCGGTCGGCGTGTGGCCGAAGCGGCGACGGAAGCAGCGGTTGAAATAGGACACATCGCTGAATCCGCTTATCATGGCGATGTCGCTGACCCGCATGTCGTCATTGTGTCTGTGCGAAAGCATCTTGTGGGCTCGCTGCAAGCGCAGTTCGAGAACGCGTTCGGTAAAGCTGGTGCCCGTCTCCTGAAGCAGATCGTGGATGTAGCGCGCCGACAGGCCGAGTTCTTGCGCGACACCTTGGGCGGAGATGCCGGGGTCGGCAAAATTGTCGGCGATCTTGGCCAGGATCGCCTGCAGCCTGGCGGCGCGCAAGCCGCGAAGGCCGGCCAGTTCGGCAGCCTGACCTTTCGCGCCGGTCACCAGGCCAATCAAATCGACGATCGTCTCCGTCGCGTGGGCTATGAGATCGGGTGAGCCGAGCGGGCGGCCGGTTTCAAGAAGCAGGCAATAGCGCTTGAGAAGATCGAGGGCTTCGTTGTCGGCGCCGATCTTCAACGCCAGCTTGTCGTCGATCTGCGGGAAGGCCTTGGAAAGGATGGCGCGCGGGACCACCACATTCGCCCACACATTCCTGTCCGCACCACCCATTTTCAGCGCTTCCGACGCGGTGACCAGGACGGCTTCTCCCTGACCGATGCCATATTCGCGGCCGACCTGAGCCCCGGCCAACACGGTGTCGGCCTTGTTGATCAGCAGCAGATAGCCGTCATTGTCGTCTTCGGCGATGTTGCTCGCCTTCCTCGTCGCATGCCTGATGGTTCCAGACATCTGGCCAAGAACGAGCGGCCCGACAGCCGTGGCTTCGATCGCGGCTTCGAAAGGCAGGTTTTGCGATATGCCGTACTCGACCGACCATATTTCCGCGACATGAATGTCTTGCCAGAGGGAAAATCGTTCGCGTTCGTCAAGATGTGATGGCAATTGAGCCGATGAAAACACCGTCTTTCGCGACAATGTAAGACCTCAACAGAGCACCCAGTTTCAAAAAATCGAACGCGATGCTTTCCATTGTGAGAATAACCGGCAAGAGTGGCCGCGTGGCGTTCAATTGATCGAATTGAACCTTTAATTGACAGCGACCGCGCCTGGCGTCATCCGAAAGTATGACGCCGCAAGATCCGCCAGCGGCGGGATCGGGGGCATGCTTGGAGGCGTGATGGAGAGACCAAGCAGCGAAGTCCTTTCTTCGATTATCGGCGATATCTATGATTGCGTTTTGAACCCCGACGGCTGGGCCGGGGTGATGACCCGGATCACAACGGCTGTCGACGCCGCCTATACCACCATCGCGCTTGCCAGCGCCGACGGCAATCATGGCCGCTTCGCGGCCCAATCGGCCTGGGATCCGGAGCAAATGCGCGTGCTCCAGGATGACTATGACTTCGACACGATTCCGGGGCTGAAGGCCGCGGTCGTCGGCGACGTCGACACCCCTGTCGCCACGCTGACGCGGATGAGCGAGGCCGAACTCCAGCAGACGCCGTTTTTTCAGAATTGGGCCAAACCGCAGGGGTTGCGTGAAGGCTGCATCACCAAATTCGTTCATACATCGGACCGGATCGGGCTCGTGGGCTGCACCACGCGGGCCACGAGGGCGGTCATCTCAGCCGAAGATCAGCGTTTCCTGGCATTGCTCTCGCCGCATCTGCGCCGTGCGTCGCTGATTGGAGACCTGCTCGATCAGACCCGCGTTACCGCCAATCTTTATCGCCAGGCGCTCGACCATTTGGCCGTGCCTGTTGTTCTGACCGGCGCCAATGGCGCGATCCTCCACGCGAACGGGGCCGCCGAACGGATGTTTTCGATGCAGGGCCCGATTCTTTCCAGGAAAGGCCTGCTCCAGGTGCAAAACCCGGCGGTGGCCCGTCCCCTTCTGGATGCGATCGCCAATGCCGCCAGCGCGGATGCCTCGCTTGGCGCCCGAGGCATAGGCCTGCCCATTTCGGCCGCGGGTCAGCCGCCCGCCGTCGCCTATGTATTGCCGTTGACCGAAGGAACCGCCCGCGCGGTTTTCCGGCCCGCATGCGCCGCCGTCTTCGTGTCGACCACGACGTCCGCTTCGCCACTGCCGGAAGCCGTTCTCACCACATTGTTCGAGCTTACGCCTGCGGAGGCGCGGGTGCTGCTGCGCATCGGCAGCGGATTGTCCGCCTCGAAGAGCGCATCGTCGCTCGGCATCGGCGAAACCACGCTGAAGACACACCTCAACCGCATCTTCGCCAAGACCGGCACGAGACGCCAGGCCGATCTCGTCAAACTCGTTTCGGACATCGGCACGCCGCTGGCAGCTGATTGGCGCTGAAGCCGCCGATCTGCTCCGCAGGGGAGACCGGCGGTTGCGCGCGTTCGCGGAACAAGCCTGCTGATTTGCGCTCACTCCTGAAGAGCGTCGCGTCGAACGGATTCACGCGGCGCGCCGAGGGCTGGGATTCTTCGCGCGTCTCCTCTGGCCTGCCCGCCATCTTGCCCTCCCGGCCGTCGCTTCGGCCGTCACGATCGCCGATGTCGCGTCCTCTATGGACTCGCCCAAATACAACCCCATATTGAATCCATGGAGCTTTGAGCGTGACCTTCGCGCGGGTGGCCCTTCTTGCCGCGGCCTTCGTCGTCGCGGCTGTTCTTTGTCCCTTCTCTTCGGCCGGGAGCGAGAGGGTCGCGTTGCGCATTGTCATTGACGGCGCCATCGGGCCGGCAAGCAGCAGGCAGCTTGAGGAGGCGCTTGATGCCGCGGCCAAACGGGACGCCACGGTCCTCATCCTGCAACTTGATACGCCGGGCGGGCTGGTTACCTCGATGCGCGAGATGATCGCCGATATACTGGCGTCGCCGCTGCCTGTCATCGGCTATGTCGCGCCGGCCGGCGGCCATGCGGCGAGCGCCGGCACCTACATCCTCTACGCCACCCATGTCGCTGTCATGGCGCCCGGCACCAATCTGGGTGCCGCGACGCCGGTGGAGATTGGCGGGCTGCCGTCGCTTCCGGGCGGCGAGAAGGGCGACCAGAAGGACGCCAGTGGACGGCCCACGGGCGACGCGATGATGGCCAAGGTGACCAACGATGCCGTCGCCCTGATCCGTTCGCTCGCTGAACTGCGCGGTCGCAATGGCGACTGGGGCGAGAAGGCCGTGCGCGAGGCGGCGAGCCTTTCGGCCAATGCGGCGCTGCAGGAACATGTGATCGACTTCGTCGCCCGCGACACCACCGAACTCCTGCAGATGGCCGATGGGCGCACGGTCGATGTGGCCGGCAGGAAAGTGGTGCTGGCGACGAAAGGGCTGCCGGTCGAGACGCTGGAGCCCGGCTGGTTCATCCGGCTGCTTTTCATAATCACCGATCCCAACACCGCCGTCATCCTGATGCTGGTCGGCGTCTATGGCATCGTCTTCGAGTTCACCAGCCCGGGTGCCGTGGCGCCCGGCGTCATCGGCACCATCTGCCTCGTGCTCGGCCTCTACGCGCTCGACCTCCTGCCGATCAACTATACCGGCCTTGCCCTGATGCTGCTCGGCGTCGTTTTCCTCATCATCGAGGCCTTCAACCCCACCGTCGTGCTTGGGCTCGGCGGCGTCGCCGCCTTTCTGTTCGGCGCAACCATGCTGCTCAGGGTCGAGGGGCCGGGCTTTGCCATGTCATGGGCGGTCATCGGTCCCGCCGCCGCGCTGACGCTTGGATTGGCGCTGCTGAGCGGCACCTATCTCTGGGCGGCGCGCAGGAACCCGCCGCGCGTCGGCGGCGAGGCCATGCGCGGCCAGCCGGCCGAGATCCTCGACTGGCAGGGCGGCGAGGGCCATGTGCTGGCCCTGGGCGAGCGCTGGCGGGCGAAGGCCGACGAACCGATCGCGGCCGGCGACAGCGTCGAGGTGACCGGCATCGTCGACCTCGTGCTGACCGTGCGGCGGCGCGACGCGGGAAGGAATGGAGCAAGACAATGATGATTGGTTACGTGGCCTATCTGATCGTTGCACTGGTCGTGATCATATTCCTGTCCGCGTCCATACGCATCCTCCGGGAATATCAGCGCGGCGTGGTCTTCACGCTCGGCCGCTTCACCGGGGTCAAGGGGCCGGGTCTCATCATCCTTGTCCCCTTCATCCAGCAGATGGTGAAGGTCGACCTGCGCGTGGTGGTGCGGGATGTGCCGCCGCAGGACGTGATTTCGCGCGACAATGTCTCGGTCAAGGTCAACGCGGTGCTCTATTTCCGCATCGTCGACGCCGAGCGGGCGGTCATCCAGGTCGAAGACTTCATGGCCGCCACCAACCAGCTGGCGCAGACCACGCTGCGCTCGGTGCTCGGCAAGCACGAACTCGACGAGATGCTGGCCGAGCGCGACAGGCTCAACAGCGACATCCAGGAAATCCTCGACCAGCGCACCGATGCGTGGGGCATCAAGGTGTCCAATGTCGAGATCAAGCATGTCGACCTCAACGAAAACATGATCCGCGCCATCGCCAAGCAGGCCGAGGCCGAACGGCTGCGGCGCGCCAAGGTGATCAATGCCGATGGCGAGCAGCAGGCGGCGGCGAAACTGGTCGAGGCGGGCCGCATGCTGGCGGCCGAGCCGCAGGCCATGCAACTGCGCTATTTCGAGGCCTTGCACGACATCGCCGGCGAGCGCTCGTCCACGGTGGTGTTCCCGCTGCCGGTGGATCTGCTCAGCCAGTTCCTGAAGGGGCAGGGGACGTGATGGAGTGGGTAATCTCCCCCCTCGAGGGGGGAGATGTCGCCAAAGGCGACAGAGGGGGTCGCCGCGCGTGGAGCGTCAACTCCCTTGCGGCGCATACAAGGCCGAGCCCGGTCGAACCGACCCCCTCTGGCCTGCCGGCCATCTCCCCCTCGAGGGGGAGATTACTCCGTCCTAAATCAGCTTCTCCAGCGTGATCGGCAAATCCCGCACCCTTTTTCCCGTGGCGTGGAACACCGCGTTGGCGATGGCCGGGGCGACGCCGACGATGGCGAGTTCGCCGACGCCCTTGCCACCGAGCACCGAGGAATGTAGGTCGGGGATGCCGACCGAGATCACCTCGATGTCGGGAATGTCGGCATTGGTCGGCACCAGATAATCGGCGAGGTTGTTGTTGACGATGCGGCCGTGGCGGCGATCCATGATGCCTTCCTCGAGCAGCGCTTGGCCGATACCCATGATGATGCCGCCCTTCCACTGGCTTTCGGCGAGTTTCGGGTTGTAGAGCCGGCCGGAATCCAGCGCCGACACCACGCGCGACACGCGCACCGTGCCGAAATCCTCGTCGACGCGCACCTCGACGAAATGCGCGCACCAGGAGTGGCGGGAATAGTCGCCCTCGGTATGCGGCAGCGCCATGGCGATGGTGGTGTAGTTCTTGTAGCGGTCCTCGGCGCTCGAATTGGCCGGCATGGTGTCGCCTGTCGCCTCGATGCGGTCGCGGCCGACGCTTTTGAGCAGTTCGGCGATCGAGACTTCGGGGCCGTCGCCGCGCGGCGCGGTGATACGGCCGTTGGCGACGACCAGCGTGTTGGCCTGCAGGGCGTGGAAGGGCGAGCGCGGATCGCTGATCGCCAGGCCGATCAACTGGTCGAGCGCCGCGGTCGCGGCCTTGTAGACGGCGCCGGTCATGACGCCGGCCAGCCGTGAGCCGCCGGTGACGCCAGCACGGGGAAAGCGGGAATCGCCGAGCCTCACCACCACGTCGTCGGCTGACACGCCGACCGTTTCGGCAGCGGTCTGCGCCAGGATGGTGTAGGTGCCCTGGCCCATGTCGATCGAGGAGCTTTCGACCTCGACCGAGCCGTTGGCCAGGATGCGCACGATCGCCTCGCCATAGGCGCGCCGCACCGGATAGGTGCCGGCGGCGACGCCCCAGCCGATCAACTGGTTGCCGTCGCGCATCGAGCGCGGCTCCGGCGTGCGCCTGGCCCAGCCGAAGCGCTCGGCGCCCACGGCAAAAGCCTCGCGCAACTGCCTGGTCGACCAGGTTTTTTTCGCTTCCGGATCCTGTTCGGCGTAGTTGCGCAGCCGGATCTCCAGCGGATCAATGCCGACCTCGTAGGCGAGTTCGTCGATGGCGCTTTCGATGCCGAAGGCGCTGGGGTTTTCGCCCGGCGCGCGCATGGCGCCCGGCACCACCGAATTCACCCGCACGACATTCTGCCTGGAGGAAAAATTCGGCGTCGCATACATGATCGAGGTGACCGATCCGAGCGGCTCGACCCACATGCCGTCGATTGATGTTTCGTTGACGCCGCGATGCACGATCGACTGGATCAGGCCGTCATGGTTCGCGCCGATCGTCACCGTCTGGCGCGTCGCGGCGCGGCCGCCGTAACCGGTGAAGGTCTGCGGGCGCGTCATCACCAGCCGCACCGGCCTGCCGAGCATCTTGGCGGCACATGCCGCTACCGCGCCATGGCTGAGCGCCAGCGCCTTGGAGCCGAAGCCGCCGCCGATATAGGGCGAGACCAGCCGCACATTCTCGAACGGCACGCCGAACCATTCGGCATAGGTGCGGGCCATGCCGTCCAGCCACTGGCTCGGCTCCCACACGGTCAGCCTGTCGCCCTCCCAGCGCGCGATCAGGCCATGCGGCTCCATCGGCGCTTGGTATTCGCGCGGGGTGTTGTAGGCGGCGCAGATCCGCACCGGGGCCGAGGCGAAGGCGGCCTGCGCATCGCCCCATTCCTTGGTCATGGCGTCGATGGGGATGCCGTCGCCGGCCTTGCCGTCGCTGAGGTCGACGATGGCCGGCGTCTCGTCATAGCTGACCTTGACCAGCGCCGCCGCGGCGACCGCCTGCTCGAAGGTCTCGGCGATGATCGCGGCGACATGCTGGCCCGAGAAGGTGATGTCGCGCGCCAGCGGGCAGTAGGGCTTGTCCGGCGGCGGGGTGCCGAACCAGTCCGAGGCGGTTTTCAGGCTGATGATCGTATCGGGCGTCAGCACTTGCAGCACGCCCGGTGCTGCCTCGGCTTGCAAGGTGTCGATCGCGCGAACCTTGCCCGACGCAATCGTGCTTTCGACCAGCAAGCCATAGGCGAGGCCTTCGAGCTGCTGCTCGACGGCGTATTTCGCCGCGCCGGTGATCTTGGCCGGGCCGTCGACGCGCGATAGCCGGCCGCCGACGGCTTCCGCCAGCGCGCCGTCGGACGCATCGCCATGTCTTGTGTGAACGGTCATGCCGCTTCTCCCAATTTGAGGATGGCGCGCGCGACGACGCGCGGCGCGAGCTCGATCTTGTAATGGTTGGCGCCATGGTCGACGGCGCCTTCGACGGCGAGCAGGCTGGCGGCCCGCACGGCGTCCGGCTCCAGCACCTTGCCTTTCAGTGCGTCTTCCACCGCCCGCGCGCGCCAGGGTTTGCTGGCGACGCCACCGAGCGCCACGCGCAGGTCGCGGATGGTGCGGCCATCGGCTTCCAGTTCGAGCCCGACCGCGGCACTGGCCGCGGCGAATTCATAGGACTGCCGGTCGCGGATCTTCAGATAGGTCGAGCGGCGGGCCGCGGCGGAAGCGGGGATTTCGACGGCGGTGATCATCTCGCCAGGCTCGATCGCATGCTCCCTGTCCGGCGTGGCGCCGGGCAGCAGGAAGAAGTCGTCGACTAAAAGCTGACGCTCGCCGAGACGGACGGTCGCGTCGAAGGCGACCAGCGCGGTGGCGAGGTCACCGGGGTACATGGCGATGCAGGCCTCGCTGGTGCCGAGCACCGCGTGCCCCCTGGTGACGCCGCCGATCGCCGAACAACCGCTGCCGGGCTGCCGCTTGTTGCAGGCCGGAAAGTTCGCGGGATCGCGGAAATAGGGGCAGCGTGTGCGCTGCATCATATTGCCGCCGATGGTCGCCATGTTGCGGATCTGCGCCGACGCCGCTTGCCACAGCGCCTCCGACACGGCGGGGAAGCGGCTCTTGATGTCGGCGTGGTCGGCGACATGGCCCATGCGGGCGAGCGCGCCGATGGTGGCGCCGCGCTCGTCGACCGAGATCCGGTCGAGCCCCTTGAGATGGGTGATGTCGACCAGTGTATCGGGTTCGGCGACGCCGCATTTGGCGAGGTCGATCAGCGTGGTGCCGCCAGCAAGCAGCATGGCGCCGGGCAGGGCGGCCGCCTGGCGCGCGGCGTCCGTCGAGGTGGCGCGAAGATAGGAAAAATCCTTCATGACGCGACCTCCAGGGCTGCTTGGCGCACGGCGGCGACGATGTGCGGATAGGCGCCGCAGCGACAGAGATTGCCGGCCATGTATTCGCGGATCTCATCATCCGAGCCGGCATGGCCCTCGCGGATGCAGGCCACCGCCGACATGATTTGCCCGGGGGTGCAATAGCCGCACTGGAAGGCGTCCTGCTCGAGGAAGGCAGCCTGCACGGGATGCAGTTCGCCCTCCCGTGCAAGCCCCTCTATGGTGGTGATGGCGCGGCCCTCGGCCTGGGCTGCCAGCGTCAGGCAGGCCAGCACGCGCTCGCCGTCGACATGCACGGTGCAGGCACCGCACTGGCCGTGGTCGCAGCCCTTCTTGGTGCCAGTCAGGCCGAGGCGGTCTCGCAAGGCGTCGAGCAGCGTGACACGCGGCTCGAGTTGCAATTCGTGGTGCTGGCCGTTGATGTCGAGATGTACGGGGATTTTGTTCGTCATGGGCGCCTGGCTCCAGTTGCTTGATGCGGGGCGGATAGGGTGAAGACGGCGGAACTGCTGGTCTCCCTCCTTGAGGGGGAGATGCCCGGCAGGGCATAGGGGGTCGGTTCGACCGGATGCAACCTCCTGCGGCGGATGGGGGTTGGCGCTTCATGCGGGGCGACCCCCTCTGTCGCCTTCGGCGACATCTCCCCCCTCGAGGGGGAGATTACACGCTCGGCAGTTTGCGGACGTGACATACCGGTTCCCCTGATTATATGATAAAGGCACTCCACTAAAACGGAGGCGCCTCCGTTTATTACGTGGGGGCTGGCCCGGCCGGGTTCAAGCCCCATATTTCGACAGTGGAGAAAAAATTGGCCGTTGAGCCGTCGATCATTGCTGAACAGACAGCCACGGCGGGCAAGCCGTTGCGCGCGGATGCCCGGCGCAATCGCGACCGGCTGGTCGAGGTGGCGGCGGAGCTGTTTGCCGAGCGCGGTATCGATGCCTCGCTGGAGGAGATCGCACGGCGCGCCGGCGTCGGCATCGGCACGCTCTACCGGCATTTCCCGACGCGCGAGCATCTGGTCGAGGTCGTCTATAGGCGCGAGGCGGAGGGGCTGTGCGCGGCCGCCGGCGAGCTTGCCCAAAAACATTCGTCAGATGTCGCGCTGGAAGAGTGGATGCGGCGTTTTGTCGACTATATCGCCACCAAACGCGGCCTGGCGACCAGCCTGCGCATCCTGCTCACCACCAATTCGACGCTGTTTTCCGACACGTCGGGCCGGGTCTCACAGGCGCTGCGGCAATTGGTCGAGGCGGCGGTGGCCGACGGCACCATCCGCGGCGACGTCGACGCCTCGGACGTTCTGCACGCGCTCGGCGGCATCTACTCCGCGCCGGACACGCCGGAGTGGCGCGACCGCTCGCGCCGGCTGGTCAAGCTGTTGATGGACGGCTTGCGGTTCGGGGCGGGGACGTCGACGAAGGCCGATCGCTGACCGAGGCCAGCAGCGGCCAACGCTGCGATCCGCTCGCCGGGCCACAAGGCTCGCACAAGCGCCGGAGCCCAAAGTGCCACCTGCACATCGTGCAGGCGGCGTGGAGGCTGAACCGGCCGTAACCACCGCGTGGCAGAAGGCTTGATCGCTTTGAAAAGCGCGGCAGTTCAAATCGAGACATTCGACGATCAGAATCTCATCATGGGCAAGGCGCCCATCGTGCGGGCCGTCTTCGAGGGGCGGGATATCTCGCCATTGTGGAACGGGCTGTTCGGGCGCATTTCCGCCGATGTCACCGATGCCGCGGCATTCCTGGACGTGTCCATCCTGCTTCATGCGATCGGCGAGGAAGACAGGGCGGCGCTCAGCCAGAAGGCGGCGCTCGAGATCAGCCGCCAATACCGGGTCCGCAACGGACGCGGCACGGGCCTGAACGTCCTTGTCTTCATGACGGCCGGCGACTTCATGGCCAACACGCCGATCGAATTCCTGCTCGAGGATTCCGACACGAACCTGCTGCTCTATTATGTCGATGCCGACACGGCCGATCTGAAGGACGTGCCCGAGCATGATGTCGCGTTCGTGGCTGTCGGCGAGTCGGCGGCGAACCTGGCCGTGCTGGTGAACCTCGACCGGCTGCTGCGCCATTGGGCCGGACCGATAGTCAACAACGCACCGCGCCGCATCAAGGCGCTGTCCAGGGACGGCGTCGCCGAGGCGCTGAAGGACGAGCCTTCGATCCTTGCTCCGCCCGCCGCGCGCCTTGACCGTGCCGTTATCGAGAGGCTGGCTTGCGGGGAAATCGAGGTCGGGGCAATCCTCGCGGCGAAGGCGTTTCCGGTGATCGTGCGCCCGGCCGGCACGCATGCCGGCAAGGGCATGGAGAAGATCTCCACGCGATCGGAGCTTTCGGCCTATTTGAGTTCGCACGCCGAGGCCGAATTCTATGTCACGCCATTCATCGACTACAGCGGGACGGACCGCAAATTCCGCAAGCAGCGCGTCGCGTTCATCGACGGGCGCCCCTACGCCAGCCATCTCGCGGTTTCCGAACATTGGATGGTCCACTATCTGAACGCCGGCATGACCCAGCACGAAGACAGGCGTGCCGAGGAAGCGGCGTGGATGGCCAGCTTCGACAACGACTTCGCGGTGCGCCACGCACACGCCTTCGAAGCCCTTCACCGGCGCCTCGGGCTGGACTATTTCGCCATCGATTGCGCTGAACTCGCCAATGGCCGGCTGCTGGTGTTCGAGGCGGATGTGGCGATGATCGTCCATTCGATGGATTGGGAGAGTGTCTTTCCCTACAAGAAGAGCGCCATGCGCAAGCTCTTCGCGGCATTCGAAAACGCGCTGGCACGGCGCGCGGCGCGCGTGAACTCGACGCCGCTTTGATCGCAACCAACTCACCACCGCCCTGACTTCGGAGACCATCATGCCTGCAATTCAGCGCGGGATCCTGCCGGTGCCGATGCGCCCGGACCTGGAAACGATCGGCCTCGACCATCGCGTGGATTCGCCGGCATCCGTTTCGTTCCTGCTGCAGACGGGCGGCGACAGGCGCATCTGGCCGGACGCGATTACGCGGCGCAACCGCTATGGCACGCGCACCACCCCGGCGGACGACGAGATCTCATTCTCGTCGACGACGGCAAGCAACATTTCCCGCGAAGGGTTCCAGGCGGCCGGTGCCGAGCTCGCGCGTCTCATCGACATCGCGTCGCCTTCCCCTGTCGCCTCCGAGCAATGGTTCGCCGACATCCGGGACCGGATCGCCGGCAATCTCGGCTGCGCTGGCGCGCATGTGGTGCTCGCGGCATCCGGAACGGATGCGGAGCTTCTCGCTCTCTGCATGGTCGCGGGCGTCTCCAGGCGCCCCTTGACCAATGTGCTTGTCGCGCCCGATGAAACGGGAAACGGCGTTCCACGGGCGGCGGCAGGGTTCCACTATTCGGATTTGACCGCCCTCGGCAGCACCGTCGAGGCTGGTGCGCCGCTCGAGGGCTTGCCGCCGGACCGCATCGAGGTGCGCACGATCGCCATCCGCAACGAGACGGGCGAGCCTCGCCATCAGCATGACATCGATGCCGACATCATCGCCACCGTCGAGATGGAGCTGAGGCGGGATCGCGATGTCCTCGTCCATGTGCTCGATGCGTCCAAGACCGGGCTGCCGGCCGTAACCCGACAGGCGGCGCGCCACGTCGCGGCCCTTGCCCCGGGCCGGGTGCGGGTCATCGTCGACGCCTGCCAATTCCGCGGCTCGATCTCGCGCTTGAGGCAGGACCTCGCGGATGGTTTTCTGGTGGCCTTGACCGGATCCAAATTCGTCGCTGGCCCGCCTTTCTCCGGCGCTCTCCTCATCCCTGCGGCTTTTGCAGAGGGACTTGCCGCGAAATCCGACATTCCAGCGGGCCTTGCGGAATACAGCGCGGCGCAGGACTGGCCCGCCGCCCTTCGCCAACAGATGCGGTTCGGCTTCAAGTCGGAATTGAACCTGGGACTGGGGCTGCGCTGGGTCGCGGCGCTCGCCCATCTCGACCGCTACGCCGCGATCGACGAATCCCGGCAAAGCCTCGTCAAGGAGCAGTTTGTCCGCCTGGTGCGGTCTCGAATCGGTGCGGTGAAAGGCGTCTCGCTGCATCAGGATGATGAAGGCGACCACCTCGGCTCCCGTGCTATGGTCCCGTTGACCGTCATGAACGGGGCCGGCGCTTTCGCGTCGTTCGAGGAGTGCCAGAGCATCCAGCTGTCGATGCGCGGTCTCAACGGGGGGCCGATCTGCCATGTCGGGCAAGCCGTGCGGCTCGGTTCGCGCACGGTCCTCCGCGTTGCCGCCTCCGCTCCCGATGTGATCGGCGTTGCGCAGGCGATGTCGGCCGGACACTCGCTGCATCAGGCCTT
This sequence comes from Mesorhizobium sp. B2-4-12, assembly GCF_006441575.1. Classification (NCBI taxonomy): domain Bacteria; kingdom Pseudomonadati; phylum Pseudomonadota; class Alphaproteobacteria; order Hyphomicrobiales; family Phyllobacteriaceae; genus Mesorhizobium; species Mesorhizobium sp. B2-4-12. The sequence goes on along the minus strand of NZ_VFVC01000039.1, from coordinate 13,799 downwards.
CGCTCCGATGGAAGCCAGGCTCGACGTCTTCTTCCACAAACTGTCGGCGGTCCTTCATCATCGCGGAGGCGCCTGATGTCGCGGGCGATCGAGCAGGAGCGCGTGGCGGCAGCAGAAGCGGCCGACACCTCCGGCAGCCTTGATCCATCGGACTGGGATCAGTTTCGCGAGCTCGCGCACGGCTTGCTGGACGACATGATCACCCATGTCGAAACGATCAGGCAGAGACCGGTATGGCAGCGGCCCAGCGATGAGGCGCGCGCCAGGTTTGTCCGCCCGCTGCCGAAGCAGTCCAGCGAACTGGGCGATGTCCTGGACGATGTGCGCACGCACATCGTGCCGTTCGCCACCGGCAACCTGCATCCGGCGTTCATGGGGTGGGTCCATGGCGCGGGCACGCCGATCGGCATGGTCGCGGAAATCGTCGCCAGCGGCCTGAACATGAATTGCGGCGGCCGCGACCATGCCGGTCTCGTGGTCGAACAGCAGATCGTGCGCTGGATGAGCGAGGCGCTCGGCTACCCCGCTGGGGCAAACGGCCTGTTCCTCACCGGCTCGTCAATGGCAAACTTCGTCGCGGTGACGATCGCCAAGACCGAGGCGCTGGGTCAGTCCGTCCGCGAGACCGGGCTGCGCGACTGCGACCGCCAGCTGGTCGCCTATACATCGACCGAGGCCCATTCCTGCATCGCGCAGGCAATGCAGCTGTCCGGTATCGGATCGGCAAATCTGAGGACAGTCGCGGTCGACGATGCCGGGAGGATGCTGTCTGGCGCGCTGTGCGACACTATCGGGGAAGATCGGGCGGAAGGTTTCTTGCCGTTCCTGGTCGTCGGTACGGCGGGAACGGTAAATACCGGGGCGATCGATCCGCTGGCCGAAATTGCTGAAATCGCGTCCCGGGAGAAACTCTGGTTTCATGTCGACGGTGCGATCGGTGCGCTCGCCGTGCTGTCTGAATCCCTGCGCGGACTGTTCAGGGGCATCGAGAATTCGGCATCGGTGGCGCTCGATTTCCACAAATGGGGCCAGGTTCCCTACGATGCCGGCTTCCTGCTGGTGCGCGACGGCGATGCCCAGAAGCGCACGTTCGCGCAGCCGGCCGCCTATCTGCAGCGTGGTGACCGCGGACTCGCCGCCGGAGAAACCTGGCCCTGTGATCTCGGTCCGGACCTGTCGCGCGGGTTCCGCGCCTTGAAAACGTGGATGACGATCGAAGCGCTTGGAACCGATCGCATCGGCGGCTCGATAGCACACACATGCAGGCTCGCCCGCCATCTCGCCGAAACCCTGGAACGCCACCCTGCATTCCAGCTGAAAGCGCCCGTGGCGCTCAACATCGTCTGTTTCGGCATTCGCGGGGCGGACTCTGAATTCATCCGCGACCTGGTGCTGGATCTGCAGGAATCCGGCCTGGCCGCGCCTTCGTGGACGACCCTCAACGGCGAACTGGTGGTGCGCTGCGCCATCGTCAACCATCGCACGACAAAGGCCGACATCGACGGGTTCGTGGACACTCTCGACAGGTATCTGGCCGATCGCGGCTTTCATCCCGCCGCTGCACCGTCAATTCGCCATCGGTGATCGACGATGCCACGGCGCGAAGGGCTCTATCGGACCTGCCGGCCGGAGATCACCCTCAGCCACGGCGCTAGATGGAAAGCGCTCATCAGCAGATACATCGCCGGCATTCCGGTCAGGGTCGGGCCGGTCAGGGTCGGGCCGGTCAGGATTGGGCCGGTCAGCGGCGAGGCGCCCATGCACAGCATGGCTTCGTCACCCCCTTGAAGGCAGGAGAGCAAGGCCATCAGCGCGAAAGTGGGCGCCGCGGCGAGGCACAGCCAGTCGGCGATGCCGAGGGGCGCGGCATTTTCTTCGGGAGTCGCGCTGCCGATGCCGGAATGGGTATCGCTCATGGTCTTTTCCTTGGCGGTTGCGAGCAGTCGGAATATGGTTTCCTCGACCTGCCGAAGGGGAGAGGAAACCAAGCTGCATACCCCTCTACTTGTCGCCCTTGTCGCGGAAGGCGGCTTCGCCGGCGGCGGCCACTTCGGCCCATTTCTTGTCGGCTCCGGCCTCGTAATTGTCGTGCCAGTTCCACCAGCTGTAAAGCGGGGTCTGGGGGTAGCCTTCGGGCGAGTCCTCCCAGATCTCCTGGCGGCCGAGCGGCGTGGCGTCGAGATAGCTCCACACCGTGCCCATCGCCTCGTCGCCACGGTTGTTGATGAAATAGGTGCGGAAGATGCGCTCGCCGTCATGGATGAAGACATTATGGCCGTGCCATTCGTCGACGCCGAAATCCTTGTCGAAGCTGTCGGTGATTGTGTACCAGGGCATGTCCCAGCCCATCCGCGTCTTCAGCCGCGCAATGTCGGCCTGCGGGGCGCGCGAGGCGTAGGCAAGGGTGGTATCGCGGGCGTTGAGATGGGCGAGGTGGCCGACCTGGTCGGCGCCCAGCGAGCAGCCGCGGCAGGCGTGATCGGGCCAGCCATAGACGCCCGGCTCGAAGAAGGCGCGGTAGACGATCAGCTGGCGGCGGCCTTCGAACAGGTCGAGCAGGCTTGCCTTGCCATTAGGGCCTTCGAAGACATAGGCCTTGTCCACTTCCAGCCACGGCATGCGCCGGCGTTCGGCGGCGAGCGCGTCCTTGGCGCGCAGCGTCGCCTTTTCCTTCACCAGCATCTTTTCGTGCGCGGCGTCCCATTCCTGTCGTGAAACGATCGGCGGGGTCTTCATCGTCATGTGCTTGGTCATTGGTCTTCTCCTTTGTCAGTCATGGCGTCGTTGCGGGCTGTCGTTGCCTGGGCATCCTGAGCCATGGTGGAGCCGGGCGAAGCGGGCGATGCAAATGCAATGGCATCCGCATCCTCGGGTCCGGCACAGCAGGGGTGGCGCCGCGTGTGCGCGGTGCTGCCGTTGGTTGCGTCGGTGGACATTCAGTGTTCTCCGTTGTTGCGCCGCGCCGCCGATGCGGCTTGCTGCTTGGCTGCGGTGACTTAAGTTAGGGCGGTGCTTTGCGGGGGTGGGAGTTACAAGTGTGACGGGATTTGAATGGACTCGCTGATCACGGCGGCGGCGCTGGCACTGGCGGGAGGCGATCCGCTTGGCGCGCTTGACCGGGTCGCCTTGCGCGAGGACGCGCCGGCTCTGGCGTTGCGCGGCATCGCCATGGCGCAGCTCGGCGACTTCGAGCGCGCCAAGCAGCTGTTGCGGCGCGCCACGCGCGCCTTCGGCCCGAAAGAGGCTGTCGCGCGCGCCAGATGCGTCGTCGCCGAGGCCGAGATCGCCCTGGTCTCGCGCGACCTCGGTTGGCCGGCGAAGGCGCTCGACGCGGCGCGCGCGACGCTGGAAAAGCATGGCGACCGGCTGAACGCAGCGCATGCAGGCCACCTCAAGGTGCGGCGCCTGCTGCTGATCGGCCGTCTCGACGAGGCCGAGCATGTGCTGGCAGGGCTCGACCCGACGCCGCTTCCGCCGGCCGCCCGGGCCGCGCATGAGCTCGCGGTCGCCGGCATCGCCATGCGGCGCCTGCGGACCCGGCCGGCGCGCGCGGCGCTGGAATGGGCCCGTAACGCCGCCCGCCAGGCCGGCATTGCCGGCCTCATGGCGGAGGTCGACAGCGCATCCCTTGCCTTGGAGACACCCGCGGCAAAGCTGATCTCGCAAGGCACGGAGCGGCCGCTGCTGCTCGAAGAGGTCGAGACATTGCAGGGATCACCAGCGCTGATCGTCGACGCCTTCCGCTATACGGTGCGCAGCGGCGAGACAACGGTTTCGCTGGCGAGCCGGCCGGTGCTGTTCGCGCTGGCGCGTGCGCTCGCTGAAGCGTGGCCTGGGGATGTGTCGCGCGAGGAGCTCGTGGCGCGGGCCTTCGGCGGCAAGCATGCCGATGAATCGCACCGCGCCCGCCTGCGCGTCGAGATCGGCCGGCTGCGCGCCGAGCTTGGCGTGTTGGCGCATATCAACGCCACCAGGCGCGGCTTCACGCTGGCGCCGCTTCAGGCGCGCGCCGTGATGGTGCTGGCGCGGCCGATCGAGGAACGGCACGCGGCCGTGCTTGCCTTGCTTGCCGATGGCGAGGCCTGGTCGAGCTCGGCCCTGGCGCTGGCGCTCGGAACCAGCCAGCGCAGCGTGCAGCGGGCGCTCGAGCCGCTCGCCGAGGCCGGCAAGGTGCAGTTTTTCGGCCATGGCCGTGCGCGCCGCTGGATGACGCCACCGGTGGCGGGATTCACGACCACCTTGTTACTCCCGGCGCCGCTGCCGAACGGCTAGAACATGGTCCTGAAAAGTGGAATCCGTTTTGGGAACGGATCATCTTCCAAAGAAACGGACAGGGAAAATGACCACGGTTGAGGACCAGGACATGAAACATTCAGCGGCCGAAATCCTGCGCGAATACGGACCCTTTTCAGGGGTGGACCAGGTCGCGGGCGTGAGCTTCGACGGCAAGAATGTCTGGTTCGCCTCAGGCGACAGGCTGAACGCGTTCGATCCGGAAAGCGGGCAGACGCTGCGTTCGATCGACGTCGCCGCCCATGCAGGCACCGCCTATGACGGCCGGCATTTCTTCCAGCTAGCCGGCGACCGCATCCAGAAGATCGATCCCGATACTGGCGGGGTGCTCTCCACCATTCCGGCGCCAGGCGGCGGCCGCGACTCCGGGCTGACCTGGGCCGAGGGCACGCTCTGGGTCGGGCAGTACCGGGAGCGCAAGATCCACCAGATCGATCCCGAGAGCGGAAAAATCCTGCGCACGATCGAGTCCAACCGCTTCGTCACCGGGGTGACCTGGGTGGACGGCGAACTGTGGCACGCCACCTGGGAAGGCGACCAGAGCGATATCAGGCGCATCGATCCGGAGACCGGAAAGGTGCTCGAAAGGCTCGACATGCCGGCCGGCAAGAACGTGTCGGGGCTGGAATCCGATGGCGGCGACTGCTTCTTCTGCGGTAGCGGCCCCGCCGGCGTGGTGCGCGCGGTGCGCCGGCCGAGGTGAGGGTGCAGAGACAAAAGGGCGGACTACGAACCAGCGTCGCGTTCCTTCACACTCCCCTCTGTCAGGCAGGACAGAGGGGGTGCTTCGCGCCACTATCCACAATTGGCATAGTTACATCTCACGCGAATTTGCCGCCGGCGACTGGCCGTCGTCCCAGGTCGTGCCTAGATAGGCTGCGTCGGGCGATCGCCCGGACATTTCCTACGCAAAGGACCCCCCATCATGCCCGAACAAATCACGTTGAACGACGGCGCGACCATTCCTCAACTTGGCCTTGGCGTGTGGCAGGTCGATCATGACATCACCGCGCAGGTGGTGGGCTGGGCAATCAAGGCCGGCTACCGGCTGATCGACACGGCCGAGGGTTACCAGAACGAGGAAGGCGTCGGCGAGGCGATCCGTGGTGCCGCCGTGCCGAGAAGCGAGCTGTTCATCACCTCGAAGCTGCGCAACGGCGCGCACCAGCGCGACGCGGCACTTCGCGCCTTCGACGATACGATGACGAAGCTCGGCATCGAGCAGCTCGACCTCTTCCTCATCCACTGGCCGGTGCCCAGCCAGGACAAATATGTCGAGGCCTGGAAGACTCTGATCGAGCTGAAGCAGGCCGGCCGCATCAAATCGATCGGTGTTTCGAATTTCAACAAGGATCATCTGGAGCGCATCATCGGCGAAACCGGCGTGACGCCCGTCGTCAACCAGATCGAGCTGCATCCGCGTTTGCAGCAGCGCGCGCTGCGCGAGTTCCACGAAAGCCATGGTATCCATACCGAAAGCTGGAGCCCGCTCGGCAGCGGCCGGCTGATCGGCGACGCAACCCTGTCAGCCATCGCCAAAAAGCACGGCAAGTCGACGGCGCAGGTGATGATCCGCTGGCACCTGCAGCAAGGGTTGATCGTCATCCCGAAATCGATCCACCAGGACCGCATCGCGGCCAATTTCGATGTCTTCGACTTCGAACTGGACGCCCTGGATTTGAAGGCGATCGACGGCATGGATTCGCGCGACGGCCGGACGGGGCCGAACCCGGCGACGGCTGCATTTTTGTTCTGAGAGGGCGAAGCTGCCAATCTCCCCCCAAGTGGGGGAGATGTCCGGCAGGACAGAGGGGGGCGCGAAGGATCGCCAGCCTATTCCGTCGGTTCAGCCAATCCCGCTGTAATAACAATGTGCTGGCAAGCATTGTCGATGTCGCGGATCACATCTTCATTCCAGAACCGCAGCACAGTCCAGTCGTCTTGTTCCAGGCGTTTCGTCCTAAACGCGTCAGCCGCAGCAAGATCCGCATCGCCGTGCTGTGAACCATCGACTTCCACAATCAGTTTCTTCTCCGGACAGGCAAAGTCGACGATATAGCCGGCGATCGGGAATTGCCTGCGAAAGCCCAGGCCCATCAAACGATCCGCGCGAAGCTCGTTCCAAAGCCTCAACTCTGCGTCGGTCATGACCTTGCGCATCGATTTGACGTTTGCGCGGTTCTGTGGAGGCATGGGCGTATGCGGCATGGCTGTCCGGTCGGTTATTGATGCCGCGCTCTACGGCGCCCCCCTCTGTCCTGCCGGACATCTCCCCCACTTGGGGGGAGATCAGCAGCTCCGCCGATGGCCCTTAAATCCCCGAGCCGTCCAACTGCCCGGCGTCGTCGCCTTCCCAGGGGGCAGGCATGGAGGCGCGGGCGAGGTTGGCCGAGGGCAGGGGCATCCAGCATTTCAGCTCCGGCTCGGCATATTCGATGACGCGGCCCGGGGAAGAATCAGAGGCGCGCCAGCCCTCTTCGGCAAACTGGTCGGCGCGCGACCAGTAGGCGAGGTCGACTTCCGCCGGTCCCTGTTCGGAGGGACGGACCGTAACCAGGATCCGGCTGCCGTCCTTCGGCGCCGTCGACATGTGGCGCCACCGTTCGGGCTCGTCCATCGCATTTCCTCCTCGCACTTGCCTTGCGCAGTCCGGGCTGGCGGTGGGCATTGCCGGAACTGCCCTTCACATGAAGTGTCGCCTTGCGGTCCGGGCCGGTCAACCCCGGCTTTGCCCCGGACAACGGGTTTTGTGCGCCGTCGGCGCGGCGTCGGGGTATGGCAAGGATGAAAGGCGGCGACCGGCGCATACTTGTGGAGAGAACTTGAAAACGCCGGCCGCCATTTGGGGCGTTGGGGTGCATCACATTGGGGTCGCGATGCAGGGTCAGGCTACGCGGATGCCTGACGGCTTCAATCGGAACGCCGGCCCATGGTGAACAGGTGGTTACTATCCACAGGCTCTGCGGCGATCGGTCGGCTGCCCGCCAGTTCCGCCTGGCCTGCTGGCCTCCCCAGGGCAACTCACCGCTCCTCACGGGGCTGTGCGCAACGCGAAGCCTCTGCCCGGTGCGGCTCGACGCGCCGCGATGGGGTTGATAAGCCCGTCTGCGAAGGGAGAGCCTGAGTCGAGACATGACCGTTGCGATCGAGATGGGCCACACCACGGCGGGCGCACTGGCGAACCTTGATCTCGAGGAGCTGCTGGCGACCCGTCTTCTGGTGCAGGGCAATTCGGGCTCCGGCAAGTCGCATCTCTTGCGCCGGCTGCTGGAGCAGAGCGCGCCCTGGGTGCAGCAGACCATCGTCGATCCCGAAGGCGACTTCGTATCGCTGGGCGAACGTTATGGCCATCTGGTGATCGATGCCGAGGAGCATACCGAGCGCGGCCTGCAGGCGGCCGGCGAGCGGGCGCGTATCCATCGTGTCTCCACGGTGCTCAATCTCGAAGGGCTCGATGCCGAGAACCAGATGCGGCGGGCCGCCGCTTTCCTCGGTGGGCTGTTCGAGGTGGCGCGCGACCACTGGTATCCGATGCTGGTGGTGGTGGACGAGGCGCAGCTGTTCGCGCCGGCGGTGGCCGGTGAGGTGTCCGACGAGGCGCGCAAGCTTTCGCTCGGCGCCATGACCAATCTGATGTGCCGTGGCCGCAAGCGCGGGCTGGCCGGCATCATCGCCACACAGCGGCTGGCCAAGCTCGCCAAGAACGTCGCGGCCGAGGCGTCCAATTTCCTCATGGGCCGCACCTTCCTCGACATCGACATGGCGCGCGCGGCAGATCTCCTGGGCATGGAGCGGCGCCAGGCGGAAGCGTTTCGCGACCTGGAGCGCGGGCAGTTCATGGCGCTGGGGCCGGCGCTATCACGGCGGCCGCTCGGCCTGCGCATCGGCCCGACCGATACGAGCCCGCGCAACGGCACGCCGCGGCTGATGCCGCTGCCGGGGGCAGCGCTCGATGACGCGCGCGCGATCATCCTGGCGGCACCGCCGCCCGAGACGGTGCGCGCGCCGCGCCGGACGGCTTCGCCCGACCTGCTGGATCAATTGATGGCGGCGAAATCGGCGGCGCTGGAAATCCGGCCCGAGCCGATGGAACCGCCGATCAGCGCCGAGGATCTGGCGGAGCGGCGCGAGCGGGTCGACCGTGTGCTGCGCGCCATGCTGGCGGAGCCCGATGCGGGGTTTCGCGTCATCGGCGTGCTCTACCAGGAATTCGTCGTGCGCTGCCGCATCGAGGGGCTGGCTTCGGTGGTGCCTGATCTGCCCGCGTTCCGCCGCATGCTGACGCGCGCGCGTGCCGGGCTGGGGTCCGAGACCACCGAGGACGATGCGTGGCGCGACGTTTCGGTCCGCGCCTCCCTGCTGCCCGACGACATGCAGGGCGTGTTCATGATGATCGCGCGTGCGGCGAAAGAGGGCTGGCCGTGCCCGAGCGACGCCGCGATCGCCCGCGCCTATGGTTCGCACTCGCTGCGCCGAGCCCGGCGTCTCCTGACCTATATCGAGGAGCAGGGCCTGATCGTGTGCCAGGTCGATGGTACGGGAAAACGCACCGTGACGCTGGTTGAACTCGCCTGGGCGACGGCGCCGGGCGACCCCAATGCCGAGGAGGCGGAGCAGGGCAGCTTGGCGCTGTGAGGCGATTATGACGCGTTCAGCATCCGGCGGATCGCACAGACTGCCCGACGGCAATGTTGCCCGTCTGCGAGCCGGCTTCCGCAAGAGCTGGCGGAACGGCGCTGGCACGGCGGCGGTCCTGAGGTCGCTCATCGGCTTCCGGTGAGGGTGGCGCGGCCGCCAGTTGTCTCCAACGAGGCCGGACCAGGCCTGTTACATTAGCGAACGCTGATGAAATGGTGTATGGATGCGAAAGCGGTCCCCGGCGATCGCGGTGTCGGGCTCCGCTTCAAAAGATGGGAGGATGCCATGGCCGAAGCTGCAATGAACGTCACGAAACTGGAAGCCAAATCGCATGACAAACCGGACGAGGTGCGCTCGCCCGCCAAGACGCGCGTCGAGGTGGTGCGGCTGCCAGGCTACACGCTCGCGCGGATGAACATGGAGCCAGGCTGGCGATGGTCCGAATGCGTGAAGCCGGTGGTCAAGACCGACAGCTGCCAAGTCTCACATGTCGGCTATGTCGTGTCGGGGACAATCACGATCAAAATGAAGGACGGGACGCAAAAGACCTTCAGTGAAGGCATGTCCTACACGATCCCGCCCGGCCACGACGCCTGGGTGGAAGGCAAGGCACCGTTCCAGTGCATCGAAGTGCTGAGCGCCGAACAGTACGCCAAACCGGTCTAGGCTCGATCTGCGGATATGTCATCGCGTTCAGTCGCACTGGAAGGGCTATAGCGGCCAAAAGGACGACGCGCCGGTCAGACCAATTCGGCCAGCACGGAACTTGGTCGGCCGGCGCCTGGGCTTGGTAAGTGGCCCAAGCCATAAACCAGCGCGAGCGCGGTCTCGGTGCCGATGGCTCGCACCTTGGTAAGCCACGCTTTTTATTAGCATTATGAAACCAATGTGGTCGGCCGTCGTTGAGGGGCGCGAGGGCAATCATGACCGATCTCAGCGCCAAAGTCGCCAAGGACCAAAGCAACGTCTTGGCAAAAGGACCATTTCAGCGCCTCCTGCGGACCATCGGCCCGGGTTTCATCACCGGCGCCTCCGACGACGATCCCTCAGGCATCGGCACCTACAGCCAGGCTGGAGCGCAACTCGGGTTCTCTATCAGCTGGACGCTTCTCTTCACTTTCCCTCTCATGGCGGCGATCCAGGAGATAGCGGCGCGGTTAGGCCGAACCACGGGGCGGGGCATATCCGGCAATCTCTGCCGGCACTACCCGGTTTCGCTATCGTGGTTTGTCGTTACGCTGGTGTTTGTCGCCAACGTCGTCAACATCGGGGCTGATCTCAGCGCCATGGGCGACGCTCTAAAGCTCCTGGTTGGTGGCCCGAGCTCGCTTTATGTCGTCCTTTTCGGTGCGATTTGCATCTCGGCGATCGTGTTCCTGAACTATTCGAAATACGTCACCGTCCTCAAATGGACGACACTCAGCCTGTTCGCTTATGTCGGTGCCCTTTTCCTCGCGCATGTACCATGGGGTGAGGCGGCAAGCGGCATTCTGATTCCCCGCATAAGCTGGAACGAGACCTTTTTCACGACGCTGCTTGCAATCCTGGGCACGACCATTTCGCCTTATCTGTTCTTCTGGCAAGCCTCGGAAGAAGTCGAGGAACAGCAACTCGATCCCAAGGCCAAGCCACTCCGTTGGGCGCCTTGGCAGGCCTCGCCGGCGTTTTCACGCATCCGCGCCGACACGCTGATGGGAATGGCCTTCTCGAATCTGATCGCGATCGCCATTGTCATCACCAGTGCCGCAACCCTGCATAAGGCCGGGGTGACGGATATCGGTTCTTCGACAGACGCCGCAAAGGCCTTGGAGCCGGTGGCCGGCCGTTTCGCATTCGTAATCTTTGCCGCTGGAATCATCGGCACCGGGCTGCTCGCCGTGCCTGTCCTCGCAGGCTCAGCCGCCTATGCGGTGGGCGAAGCTTTTCGCTGGCCAGTCGGTCTTGAGCGCCGGCCCAAGGAAGCTGTCGCCTTCTACGCCACCCTGGCGAGCGCCGGGGCCTTGGGGATGGGGATCACGTTTACACCGATCGACCCCATCAAGGCGCTTTACTGGAGTGCCGTGATCAATGGCGTCTGTGCGGTGCCGGTGATGGCGGTCATGATGCAGATGACGCATCGCCGGGAGATCATGGGAGAATTCCCCGTGCAAGGCTGGCTACGCGCGCTTGGATGGTTATCCACGCTGGTCATGTCGCTCTGTGTCCTGGGTTTGGTCTTGCAATGGGTGCTCTGAGCTTCTCGCCATGGTGAGGCGACTCGATCAGTTCCCGCCAATCGGATCGAGCAAGCCGAAGATCGAGACGAGCAAGATCGCGGCAAGGCCGAGGCCTATCTCGGCCAGCGTGCCTGTCCGGATTGCGGCGAGGGCGGAGGCGCGATGTCGGCCGAGGCGTGGCACGAACCAATAGCGGTTGAGGATCGCTGCCACCGTCATGAGGAAGACGACGACGATCTTTGCCGTCAGCAGCGCCCGGTAGGTAGGGGAGATGCCGAGTGGCCAGCCGACGATGAACAGGCTATTGCCGATGCCGGACAGGATCGCAAGCGCGACAGCCCAGTGGCCGGCAGTCGAGAAGCGGCGCAGCGCCACCGTCGCGTCGGCCTTGAAGGGCGGCTGGCCGAATTGCGCGAGCACAATGAGCAGCGGCGGCAGCGCGCCTATCCATGCGCCGGCGGCAAGCACGTGCAGGACGTCGTTGAGCGGATGAACAACGCCTTGCCAGCCGTCCTGCATGACCGCATGTCCGCTGAAGGCGAGCGCCGCCAGACAGAGCGCTGCCGCGCCGGCGGTCGCCGCCGTCTTGAAGCGGGCAGGAGACAATTGCGAAAAGACAAGGATGACGACAGCCGCGAGCTGCGCCAGCCATGCCGTCCCGACGCTGGTCGTCATCAGCACATCGGTCAGTACCCGCCCGTTCACCGCATCGGTCCAGCCGTCGCCGATCATGGCGGTCTGGATCGGCAGGGCGAGAAGCGTGGTGGCCAGCGCAAGCCCGACCGCAACGAGGCGGGAACCAGCCAGCCGGTCGGCGATCGGCCCGGCCAGGCGCCGAGGCACAAGCGCCGCAAGGTAGCCGAAGCCGCCCCAGAGCATCATCAGCGCCGCATCGTGAACGAAGCGGCAGGCCATGAGGAAAGTGTCCGGCATCATCGGGCGGCCGGGGGAGGCAACATTGGGCGGTCCGTCATCACGAAAGCGAAAAGAGGGGGCATGATCGTGGGCCCCTTTGATCGATCACGGCTTCACGGTGAACTTGTAGTCGCCATGCGTCTTGTGGCCGTCCCGCGACAGCGCATGCCACTCGACCTTGTAGGTGCCGGCGGCGAGCCCGGCGGGAAGATCGACCATGAACGTCTTGTCGCCGTCCATCAGCATGTCGCCGTCGGTCTCGACTTGCTTCTTGTCCGGTCCGGTGACGTTTACGCCGGTGAACTTCAGGTTGAGCTCCTCGCTGAATTTGAGATCAAGTTCGGTAGGAGCATCTTTCACCGTGCCGTTTATCGGCGGCTGGGCAGCTTCCAGATGGGCATGGGCACAGGCGGTGCTCGAAAGCGTGGCGGAGGCGGCGATGAAAGCAGCTGCGAGCAAGATGTTGCGCATGGATCTGTTCCTTGGTGTCCTAAGAACGGGATAACGCGACATTTCCAAGCCCAAGAGCAAGGCATTTAAGGCCAAGGCGTCAAACAAACGCGTGATCCGGGCCTGCACCGCCCCTCGCGAATTGCAGCCATCGGGCGGCAGGTGTCGGCTTCCGGCTCGAATCAGCCGTTTGTTCTCTATCGCTCCTCCACAATCCGCAGATACGCCGCCGTCACGAACAGCACGATCAGCCCGAACAGGATCCGTCTCGCACCTTCCGGCATCTGCAAGATCGTCAGCAGCGTCGTCAAAACGGTCAGGATGAGTGCGCCGATGATGGTGCCGGTGTAGCCGCCGCGGCCGCCGAAGATGGAGGTGCCGCCGATCACCGCGGCGGCGACCGAGGGCAGAACCAGCGGTTCGGCGAGCGACAGGGACGGGGCCTTGATCAGGCCGATATAGAGCAGGCCGGTTATGCCGGCGAGCACGCTCGAGGTGATGTAGAGCGCGGTGATCACCTGCCAGTATTGCACGCCGGAGAGGCGCGTGGCGTGCTCATTGTCGCCGACGGCGTAGAGCAGACGGCCGAAGCCGGTGCGCGCCAGCGTGAAGACGATGAGGGCGGCCAGCGGCACGTATAGCAGCAGGGCGTTTGGGAAACCCCAGGTGACGCCGGTGCCCAGCCAGTTGAGGAAATCCGGTATCCTGGCGCCCGACGCGATCACCGTGCGCTGGTAGACCTGCAGGCAGCCGGTGCCGATCAGGCTGGTGCCCAGCGTCATGATCAGCGGGTGGACGCGGAAGACGCCGACGCCGATGCCGTTGACCAGGCCGATCAGCACCGCCGGCATCATCGCCAGCAGGAACGCCACGGCAGGGTCCTGGTTGACGATTTGCGTCGCCATGATGAAGGCGCTCATCGTCGCCACGGTGCCCACCGACAGGTCGATGCCGCCGGTCAGCATGGTCATGGTCTGGCAGCCGGCGAGGATCGCCAGCGGAATGGCGAATTTGATGGTGTTGGCGATCCAGCGCTCGTTGACGATGCCGGGGCGCAGGATCTGCAGGATCACCACCAGGATGACGAGCAGGATGACCAGCGGGACCAGCGGCCGGTCGGCCATGAAGCGCTTTATCCGGCGGCCAAAGGGAACGGGCTGGGGCGTGATCGCGGTGGTGCTCATGCGGCGGCTCCTGTTCGCGATTAGGTTGGGCCGATGGTGTTCTTGGAGGAAGGCGCTCTACGGCGCCCCCCTCTGTCCTGCCGGACATCTCCCCCACCAGGGG